>JBBAPY010000378.1:0-2022 GCA_040400635.1 Rhodoferax sp. | reverse complement strand
GGATGCGTATTTCCGCTATATCGGCATTGACGAAAGCTACCGCGATGTGGACAACAAATCGTTCTACACCGTGCAAACCCATATTCACAATATCCGCGAAGTGGCCGAGGGCGCGCCTTTGCGCCTGACGCTGCAGGTGCTGGACATGGACGATAAGCGCATGCATATTTTTCATGCGATGTACCACGGCACAGACGGCCATTTGCTAGCCACCGGCGAGCAAATGCTGGTGCATGTGGACATGCGCCAAGGCCGGGCGGCGCCTATGCCGGACGCTGTGTACCAGCGCGTGTCCGCCGTGCACCGCGCACACAGTGCCCTGCCCCGCCCCGCGCAGGCCGGACAGCCCCTGGGTATTCGCCGCAAAGCAGCGGCATGAGCAGGCATTGCCGCCGTTTATGCTGTTCAACGCAAAGTAACTTATCCCTGCAAAAAGGCCCCCATGCAATTTGCCCTGAGCCATGAACAAACCATGATCGTGGATACCGTCCGCGCCTTTGTGGAAAACGAGCTGTACCCGCACGAGGACCTGGTGGAGCGCACCGACGCCATACCGCCCGAGTTGGCGCAGTCCATCCAGGCCAAAGCCATTGAAGTGGGTTTGTACGCGGCCAATATGCCGGCTGAATTAGGCGGCGGCGGGCTGGACAACTTCACCGTGGCCTTGCTCGAGCGCGAGCTAGGGCGTGCGTCCTATGGACTGCAAATGCTGGTGGCACGGCCCAGCAATATTTTGCGCGCCTGCCAGGGTGCGCAGATCGAGGAATACCTGCTGCCCACGATACGCGGCGAGCGCCACGATTGCCTGGCCATGACCGAGCCCAATGCCGGGTCCGACGTACGCGGCATGCAAACCCGCGCCACCCGCGACGGCAACGGCCACAGCGATGACGCCGCCGACTACCTGATCAACGGCACCAAGCACTTCATCAGCCACGCCGATATGAGCGACTTTGTGGTGCTGTTTGCTGCCACCGGCGTGGAAGACACCAGCCACGGGCCGAAGAAAAAAATCACCGGTTTCCTGGTGGACCTGAACTCGCCTGGCCTCACGGTGCGGCGCGGCCCGGCGTGTGTGTCCCACCGGGGCTACCACCAGTGCGAATTATTTTTTACCGACTGCCGCGTGCCTGCCTACAAGCGCTTGGGCGAAGAAGGCCGGGGCTTTGATTTGATGGGCGAATGGCTGGGCGCCACGCGCCTGACGGTCGCTGCCACCAGCGTGGGGCGCGGTCAGCGGGTCATGGAAATGGCTACCCAGTGGGCCGCCACACGCAAGCAATTTGGCCAGGCGATTGGCAAGTTTCAGGGCACCGGTTTCAAACTGGCCGATATGGCCACCGAGCTGGCTGCGGCTGAGTTGCTGACCCTGCAAGCGGCCTGGAAATGCGACCAAGGCACCATGACCGATTCGGACGCTGCCATGGCCAAGCTGTTTGCATCGGAAGCGCTGGCGCGCGTGACCGATAACGCGCTGCAAATTTTTGGCGGCATGGGCTTGATGAACCAATTGCCCATAGAACGCTTTTGGCGTGATGCGCGGGTGGAGCGCATTTGGGACGGCACCAGCGAAATCCAACGCCACATCATTTCGCGCGCCATGTTGCGCGTGCATGGCGGTTAAGCATGGCAACCGTGGCCGAGTCCAAAGCGCTGCGGCGTTTGTTTTCGCCGCGCCATATCGCGGTGTTTGGCGGCGCATCGGCCCAAGAGGCGGTGCGCCAGTGCAAAGCCTTGGGCTTTGACGGCCCCATTTGGCCTGTGCACCCCACACGCAAAGAGATGGAAGGCCTCGCCTGCTTTGCCAGTGTGCAAGACCTGCCCGAGGCGCCGGATGCCAGCTTTGTGGCCGTGCCGCGCCAGGCCACGGTCGAGGTGGTGCGCCAACTGGCCGCGCGCGGCGCCGGCGGGGCGATTTGTTATGCCTCGGGCTTTGCGGAGGTCGGCGGCGATGGGGTCGCGCTACAGGCCGCTTTGGTGCAGGCGGCGGGCAGCATGGCGCTGATAGGCCCGAATTGCTAC
>JBBAPY010000377.1:0-2058 GCA_040400635.1 Rhodoferax sp. | reverse complement strand
GCAGTTGGGGTTGCACCTGCGCAGCCAGCGCTGCGTCGTAGGTAAATGGCGGCGCCTCCTGCATATACAGGTTTTGACACATTTCCAGTTGTAGCGCATGCACATGGTCTGTCGGCCGTCCATAGTGGCGCGTGATATAGCCGCCCTTGAAGCGGCCATTGAGTACGTGGCTAAATTTCCCTGCAGCAAGGCATACATCCATGACCGCTTGCGTGATTGCAGCGTGGGCGCTCTGGCCATGGGCAGTACCTATATTGAGCGCCGGCAAGGTGCCGTCAAACAACCATGGAATAGCCGAGCGGATGCTGTGTGCATCCCACAAAAGTGCGTAGCCGTGCACATGTACCAAGCGCTGCAATTCACGCGATAGCGCATCGTGATACGGCTGCCAGTAGTCGCTGCGCCTTTGCGCACGCGCCGCAACATCAGGCGCGCAGTCCTCCAAATACAAAGCGTCACCAGTAAAAAAGCGCGTGGGGCACAACTCGGTATTGGACGCACCGGGGTACATAGGTGCATCGTCGGGTGGACGGTTGAGATCAATCACATAACGGCTGTAGTGCGGCTGCAAAACGCTGGCGCCCATGGCGGGCAAAAAGTCATACAACTGCGCGAGATGCCAATCGGAGTCCTCCACTTGCAAGGCGCGCGCGGTATAGCCGGATTGCAAATGCGGTGGTATCTGCGTGCCGGTATGCGGCATGCTGACCAGCAGCGGCTGCCTGCCTTGCTTCAAGGTAAAAACGGTTTCACTCGCGTGCGTCGTACTCATCGCAAAGTTCCTTTGAAGACGGTGGCACGCAGCGGGTTGGCGCCAAGCGCATAGGCCAGCGCGGCAGGATGTTGCACGTCCCACAACACAAAATCGGCCCGCATACCCTGCGCCAGCACGCCACGGTCGTGCAAGCCCAAAGCCTGCGCCGCATGGCGCGTCACACCCGCAAGGGCTTCTTCAGGCGTGAAGCGAAACAAGGTACAGGCCATATTGAGCATCAAGAGCAGCGAGGTACAGGGTGAACTACCTGGATTGCAATCGGTGGACAGCGCCATGGGTACCTTATGTTGCCGCAGCAGGTCTATGGGCGGCAACTTGGTTTCGCGCAAAAAATAAAACGCGCCAGGCAGCAAAACCGCCACCGTGCCCGCTTGCGCCATGGCGGCTACGCCCTGGCTGGATAGCCACTCCAAATGGTCGCAACTGAGCGCGCCATAGCCCGCTGCCAATTGCGCGCCGCCGCTATCGCTCAGTTGCTCGGCATGCAGCTTGACGGGCAGGCCCAGCGCGCGCGCCGCATCAAATACGCGCGCGGTCTGCGCCACGCTAAATCCAATGCGCTCGCAAAAAACGTCCACCGCATCGACCAGACCCTCCGCATGCAGGCTTTGCAGCATAGGCAGCAGACTGTCCACATACGCATCGCTCTGCCCCGCAAACTCTGGTGGCACCGCATGCGCGCCTAAAAAGGTAGTGCGCACATCTATCGCGTGGCTGCGGGCAAGATTGCGCGCCACTTGCAGGCATTTGCGCTCGTGCTCCAAAGCCAGGCCATAGCCGGATTTAACTTCTATCGTCGTCACACCCTCGGCTATCAGGGCGCTAAGGCGTTTGGCGCTGCTGCGCTCCAACTCTGCGACGCTGGCCTCGCGCGTGGCACGCACGGTGGACGCGATACCGCCGCCTCGGCGCGCAATATCCTCATAGCTCACACCCTGCAAACGTTGCTCAAACTCAGCGGCGCGGTCGCCGCCATAAACCAAATGGGTGTGGCAGTCGATCAGGCCCGGCGTTATCAGAGCGCCTTGGCAGTCATGCTCGGTACTGCACTGCGCTTTCAGTGCGTCCGGCAGATGCTTGCGCGGCCCAAGCCAGCGAATCATTTCACCTTCGGTCACCAGGGCGGCATCGGGCATCAGCCCATAAGGCTGTGCTGCGCCCGCTTGCAGCGTGGCCGCATCGCAGTGCGTCCATAGGCTTAAAGACATGGCGCGATCTCCATATAAAGCGCATCCGCGCTGTCGATGTGCAGGCCTTGCACAGGCGCTGAAGAACACCAGGCA
>JBBAPY010000376.1:0-2066 GCA_040400635.1 Rhodoferax sp. | reverse complement strand
TGATCGCCTATAGCCAGAATAGGGAGATGTCCTCGCTGCATTTGTTATTCGTTTCGCCACAGGATGCAAAAGCCTGCGCAGATAAAGGCCTGATGCTGCGTCACACGGTGCAATTCCATTGGACTAACACCACGCCCGGATTCACCGATTTCGACGCCTTTTTGGTCAAGTTGTCGCAAGACAAGCGCAAAAAAATACGCCAGGAACGACGCAAAGTGCAAGACGCAGGCGTGCAATTTCGCTGGACCCAAGGACGGGACATTGTTGATGCCGACTGGGATTTTTTCTACCGCTGCTACGAACGCACCTACTTGGAACACGGCAATGCGCCCTATCTCAGCCGCGCTTTCTTCGCCGCCATGCAGCATGACATGCCCGAAAACTGGTTACTGTTTGTGGCCGAGCGGGCCGGCCACCCTATCGCCAGCAGCCTGATCGGGCTGAGCAGCGCCAACCCGGATGACGCCCAACCCCGCGTGGCCTATGGGCGCTACTGGGGTGCGCTGGAGCGTGTGGATTGCTTGCACTTCGAAGCCTGCTACTACCAGCCCCTGCAATGGTGCATAGACCACAGCTACGCACGCTTTGAAGGAGGTGCCCAGGGCGAGCACAAAATGGCGCGCGCCCTGATGCCAGTTAAAACCAGCAGCGCCCATTGGCTGGCGCACCCGGCCTTTTCCGATGCAGTGGCGCGCTTTTTAGAGCGCGAAGATGATGGCATCCAGCAATACATAGGGCACCTTGAACAACGCTCGCCCTATAAGGGCATGCCCGCAGAACCTCAGTAAGGGGGTGCTGTATTCGGACGCCCATGCAAAACAGCGTCCTGATGGGTACCGTGCTTAGGCAGCCTGCTCTTTGTCGTAATTGGCAATGCCTTCCACAATTTCCTGATGCGCTGCCTCGGGGCCTTCCCACCCCAAAATCTTCACCCATTTGCCCTCTTCCAAGTCTTTGTAGTGCTCAAAAAAATGGGCAATGGTTTTGAGGCGCAGCGGGTTAAGGTCAGCAGGCTTTTGCCATTGGGTATAAAGCGACAGGATTTTGTCGATGGGTACGGCCAGCACCTTGCCGTCCATTCCGGCCTCGTCTTCCATTTTCAGGATGCCGATGGCGCGACAGGGTACGACCACACCGGGGATCAATGGCACCGGTGTGATAACCAGCACATCGACCGGATCGCCATCGCCGGAGATGGTCTTGGGCACATACCCGTAATTGGTTGGGTAATGCATCGCCGTACTCATGAAACGGTCCACAAAAATGGCGCCGGTTTCTTTGTTGACTTCGTATTTCACAGGGTCTGCGTTCATCGGGATTTCGATGATCACATTGAATTCTTTGGGTGCGTTTTTTCCGGGGGTGACTTTGTCAAGGGACATAAATAGCTCGTGAGGTGGTTAGAAGTGAATACCAAACAGTATCAGTATTAACCCTGATTTTACTGACTTGGCCCTTGCCAGGCCAAGGAATGCCGTCTTTTGCGGCTACAGTTGCGGGGGTTGGCCAATCAGCGCTCTGACTATTACAGGTGGTGAGCACGAGGAAGCAACGCAGCGGGAGTACCGCCAGCGTTACTCCTTTGTTCGCGAAACATGCTAGTTTGGAGATATATATGACAGGTAACTCAGCGCTTATTCTTGCGCTTGTCTGTGGTGTGATTGCCGTAATTTACGGTGTATGGGCCCGCAGCTGGATTCTTTCCCAGGACGCAGGCAATGCCCGCATGCAAGAAATTGCGGCGGCCATTCAAACCGGAGCCTCCGCTTACTTGGCGCGGCAGTATAAAACCATCGCCATGGTCGGCGCGGTGCTGGCAATTCTCATTGCCGTGGTCTTAGACTCCTTAAGCGCCGTCGGTTTTGTGCTCGGTGCGGTACTCTCCGGTGCCTGCGGCTTTATCGGCATGAACGTGTCGGTCAAAGCCAATGTGCGCACCGCACAGGCGGCCACGCGCGGCATTGGCCCAGCGCTGGATGTCGCCTTTCGCGGCGGCGCCATCACCGGCATGTTGGTAGTTGGTCTGGGTTTGCTGGGCGTCACCGGTTTTTACTGGTACCTCACCT
>JBBAPY010000375.1:0-2068 GCA_040400635.1 Rhodoferax sp. | reverse complement strand
CGATGGACAAGCGCCGTTTGTGGTGATCGACTCCATCCTCTCCGAAGAAGCGGTGCTGGGCTTTGAGTATGGCTATGCCTCTAACGACCCCAACACCATGGTGATTTGGGAAGCGCAGTTCGGCGACTTTGCCAATGGCGCGCAAGTGGTGATTGACCAGTTCATCGCCTCCGGCGAAGTCAAGTGGGGCCGTGTCAATGGCCTGACCTTGATGCTGCCACACGGCTACGAAGGCCAGGGCCCAGAGCACAGCTCGGCGCGCCTGGAGCGCTTTATGCAGTTGGCGGCGGACACCAATATGCAAATCGTGCAGCCCACCACCGCCAGCCAAATTTTCCATGTGCTGCGCCGGCAAATGGTGCGCAATGTGCGCAAGCCTTTGGTCATCATGACGCCTAAATCGTTGCTGCGTAATAAAGACGCTACCTCGCCCTTGAGTGAGTTCACCCGTGGGGGCTTCCAGACGGTGATTGGCGAAGTCAAAGAGATCAAGGCCGAGAAGGTCAAGCGCATCGTCGTGTGCTCGGGCAAGGTCTATTACGACCTGGTGAAAAAGCGCGAAGAGCGGGGTTCTGACGATGTTGCCATTGTGCGTATCGAACAACTCTATCCGTTCGCGCACAAGGCTTTTGCCAACGAGATTAAGAAATACCCGAACGCCACCGAAATCGTCTGGACGCAGGACGAACCGCAAAACCAGGGCGCGTGGTTTTTTGTGCAGCACTACATCCATGAAAACATGTTGGATGGGCAAAAACTTGGCTATGCAGGTCGCGCCGCTTCGGCTTCGCCGGCGGTTGGCTATTCGCATCTGCACCAGGAGCAGCAAAAAGCCCTCGTTGATGGTGCATTTGGCAAGCTCAAAGGCGTGGTGTTGACCAAGTAAGGCAACACCCTGACACGCAAACTTAATGAAAGAATCGTATGGCCATCGTTGAAGTAAAAGTTCCCCAGCTGTCTGAATCCGTCGCAGAAGCCACCATGTTGCAGTGGAAGAAGAAAGTAGGCGACAGCGTCGCCGCAGATGAAACCCTGATCGAAATCGAGACCGACAAAGTAGTACTCGAAGTCCCTGCACCTTCGGCTGGCGTGCTGGCCGAAATCTTGGTGGTCGATGGCGGTATGGTTAAGGCCGAGCAGCTGATTGCCCGTATCGATACCGATGGCAAAGTTGCCGCAGCGCCAGCTTCAAAGCCAACCGCAGCCGCGGCAGCGGTGTCGGCGCCAGCGGCCAGTAAAGCTGATATCTTGATGCCAGCCGCAGCGAAGCTCATGGCAGACCATCAATTAGCCGCTGGCTCGGTGCCTGGCACTGGCAAAGATGGCCGCGTAACCAAAGGCGACGTTTTGCAGACCTTGCAAACGCCGTCAATGGCTCCCGCCGCGATGATCCCCACGGGCGTGCCGCAGACCGCTTTGCCACAAGTGTCGGCACCAGCCACCTTGGGACTTGGAGAGCGGCCCGAGCAACGCGTGCCCATGAGCCGGTTGCGCGCACGCGTGGCAGAGCGTCTCTTGCAATCGCAAGCCACCAACGCCATCCTCACCACTTTCAATGAAATCAACATGGCCCCGGTCATGGAGATGCGCAAGAAATTCCAGGAGCGATTTGAAAAAGAGCATGGCATCAAGCTAGGTTTCATGAGCTTTTTTGTCAAAGCAGCGGTACATGCTTTGAAGAAATACCCGGTGCTCAACGCCTCGGTCGATGGCAATGACATTGTGTACCACGGCTACTTTGACATCGGTATTGCCGTGGGCTCGCCGCGTGGTCTGGTGGTGCCAATTTTGCGTAACGCCGACCAAATGAGTTTTTCCGATATCGAGAAAAAAATTGCCGAATTCGGTGCCAAAGCGCGCGATGGCAAGCTTGGCATGGACGACATGACCGGCGGCACTTTTTCTATCTCTAATGGTGGAACCTTTGGCTCCATGCTGTCCACGCCCATCATCAACCCGCCGCAGTCAGCGATTTTGGGTGTGCATGCCACCAAAGACCGCGCCGTAGTCGAAAACGGCCAGGTCGTAGTGCGCCCCATGAACTACTTTGCCATGAGCTACGACCACC
>JBBAPY010000374.1:0-2078 GCA_040400635.1 Rhodoferax sp. | reverse complement strand
AATGGACCGAAGCGGGCCGCCCGACGATTGTGGAAACTGCGTCCAAAAAACTGCAAGTCATCCTCGATGGCCACTTCCCCTCGCATATTTCGCCGGAGATGGACGCACAGATCCGGGCTGAGTTTCCGGTGAAGCTGGCGCGCGAAGGCATGTTGCCTAAGCACTAAGTCGCCTTAGCCAATCTCTTGCATTACGGGCCTGGCACCACGTCAGGCCCGTATTTTTTTGTCGGTGTACATCAACTCCAACGCAAAGTAATAAGACTCCGGCTTTTTCGCATGACGTCTAGGGACTTGGCTCAACGTGCCGCAGCCGCCCGGTAGACCGCATTGCGGTCGCGTTTGCCGACGGCAATCACCAGCACCAGAACTTCTTGGTCACGCACCTCATAGACCAAGCGGTATCCCACGCTTCGCAATTTAATTTTGTAGCGGTCGGGGTGACCACTGAGTTTGGACGCGGGCACGCGGGGTGCTTGCAGGCGTTCAGCCAGCTTCTTTTTCAGTTGTGACCGAATGGCACCGTCCAGCCGCTGCCATTCGGTCAGTGCCTCTTCCAGAAATGCCAGCTCAAAGCTCATCGAGCTTGACTTTCACCACTTTTTGACTTTTTCGGGCGTCGGCGATGGCGTTGAGCTCTATGTCTTCCAGCTTCGCCATCATGCTTTCAAACCATGCAGCGGGCACGCAATAAAAAGCGGGCTCGTTGCGGTTGAGGATGGCTACCGGAAAGCCATCCCCTGCGGCAACGGTGCCCATGGGATTGCGTTTGAGTTCCGAAATGCTGGCGGCCATTTCGGACAGGATTTGATGGGTCATGATCTTATTAGAGTGCTTTTAAAGGTGCTTATATTAGCACCTAGATAAGAATTTACCAAGTCGGAGATAGGCTCAACTATTCCAAAATGACTCGGCAGCAAAGCACATAAGCCCGTTTGTGCATGGCCCTGATGCCAGGTCGCCAACCGCGCCAGCCCCAACCAATGGACCGAAGCGGGCCGCCCGACGATTGTGGAAACCGCGTCCAAAAAACTGCATGTCATCCTGGACGGCCACTTCCCCTCACATATTTTTTTACCTATACGCTTGGCGCGGTGCCCCATACGGCCCCGGCCTTACTCCGTCCGCTCTGAGATCACCACTATCACGCGCTGCCCGGCCACGGTAACTACAACCTGCAATGGGAAAGAGCCGTCGGGGACTGCGCTAGCGTCAAAGCGCAAGCGCTCCGGATCGAATTTCAGCCAAGAGGGCAGCGGCGCACCGGTAGGCAAGCTGGCTTGCGGCTGAGCAATCTGGCCTTCCTGCGATACCAGCGCCCGAACAGTTTCTGGCAATTCGAAGCTAAAGCCCGCGCCGCCGGTGGCAGTCCCTTTGGGCAGCGACACGGCGGCCATGGTGTTGACGTCCGATGACGAAGCGGCACGCAGATCGATCGTCACGCCCGCCGTGCTGCCGGCGCCTGTCACCGCGCCGCCTTCAGACGATGCAGAGCTCGAAGAGGAAGCGCTTGACGAAGCCGCACTCGGTGCAGCCGCTGCGGCACCGGAAGCTGTCGGCATCACCAGGGGCTGAGGCGCACTGGTCGCCGAAGGCAAAGCGGCGACTGACGCTATCACCGGCATCGCGCCCTGCGCCAGGGCGGCAGTAGCAGCAGCATCCCTGCGGGCATCGCCGGCGATGGCATAGCGGCTAGCCTGAATGTCAGAGCCAGTAGTCAAGCTATTGCCGGCATTGGTCAGCGTCACCGCGCCGGCACCAGCATCCAAAGTGACCAAGCCCTGAACGATCAGCGACCCAGACTGATTGATATCGCCTCCGCCGCTGTCAGCTCGCAGAGCGCCTGCCACAGTCGTGTTGCCCAGATTCAGAGCGCCATTACTCTTCAGACTTAGCTTGCCGGTGCTGGTAACTGTGCCCAAAGTAAGGCTGTTCGCATCGCTAAGGGTCACGTTGTTGCCTGTCGCGTTGACCGCACCCCCAAAGTTGTTGCTCGCGTTGTCTAGCGTGATGTCGGCCGCAGTGCCGTTGTTGGTTGCTGACAGCGTGGTGCTGCCGCTGACGGTGACTGTTGAGCCA
>JBBAPY010000373.1:0-2100 GCA_040400635.1 Rhodoferax sp. | reverse complement strand
CATTCATCGTCTGCCGATAAGGCTGTATCCAAATCGAGCTCCACCTCGCCGACCAGCGCCTGCAATCTGTTTACTAGCTCCGCGTTCAAGGCCTGCAAGCGTTCGGGGTGCTCGGCCATATCGCGGGCCAAGAAGGCCAAAAACGCATCGAGCACCGGGTCACTGGCGGGCGTGGTCGCGGCGCGCGACAGCACTACCTCACCATTAGGCCGGATGCTGTAGCGGAGCTTGTCGCGCTTGCCCAAGCGCAAAACGCGGCGGACGGTTTCCGGCACGGTGGTCTGGTAGCGGTCGGTCAGGGTGGAGTCGGCTTCGACGGTGGTCGGCATGGGGCATCCTGTTTGGTGAGTAGGAGCGGAAATGGTAATGCGAATGCATTGCCAAGTCAACGCTCCTGC
Organism: Rhodoferax sp.; assembly: GCA_040400635.1. Classification (GTDB taxonomy): domain Bacteria; phylum Pseudomonadota; class Gammaproteobacteria; order Burkholderiales; family Burkholderiaceae_C; genus Allorhodoferax. Next base: position 1,702 of record JBBAPY010000373.1, on the reverse strand, counting down.
GTACCGGTTCTTCGTCTCAACCCCGCGAACCGCCCCGCTCAGTCCCACTTCAATGCCAAATCGTCCCAGCTACGCTGTAAACAACTTCCCCGGGTTCATCAGCATCTGCGGGTCCAGCAACTGCTTGACCTGCGCCATGGCGGCCAGCTTGGTGCTGTCGGTGGTGTCGTTCATGGCGCCTATGCGCTTGGAGCCTACGCCGTGCTCGGCGGAAAACGAGCCGCCCATGGCTTGCAAGTCCCGGTAAAGGATGTGTTCCACCGCTTGCGCGCGCTCGGGCGGCAGTGGGCCGGCCTGGTTCAGGATGATGTGCAAATTGCCATCGGCCAGGTGGCCGAAGATGTAGGGGCGCCAGGCCGGATCGTGCTGCGCTAATTCGGCCTGCACTTGCGCTGCATAGGCGGGGATGCGTGAGAGCGGCACCGACACATCGTACGACGGCGCTTGCGGATGCGCGCGGTACACGATGTCGGTGTCTTCGCGCAGGCGCCAGAGTTCGTTTTCCTGGCGCGCCGAGCTGGCGATGATGCCGGTGGCGCCAGGGTAATCGGCGGCGATGGATTCAAACAAATTTTCCAGAGCCGCGTTTAGCCCATCGCTGTCGTTGCCACCGAGCTTGAGCAAGAGGTACATAGGCTGGTCCAGCGGCATGGCTGCGTCTACCCATTGCAAGGCCGTGGCATTGAGTTGCATAAAACCTTGCCACAGCGCTTCGGCAGCGCGCAAATGGCCCGCATCGATGTGCAACGCACGGCTAATTACTTCCAAAGTCGCTTCCACCGACGGCAGGCCAAGCAAAACCGTGGCGCTGGCCGGAGGCAGCGGGTCCAGCTTGATAACCACGCGGGTGACCACACCCAGCGTGCCCTCGGCGCCGATGAACAAATGTTTCAGGTCATAGCCCGCTGAGTTTTTTACCACCCGCGTCAGGTCCTGAAACACCGTGCCGTCCGGTAGCACGGCTTCGAGGCCAAGCACGCGGTGGCGCATCACGCCGTTGCGAAAGGCCATGACGCCGCCGGCATTGGTCGACACCATGCCACCCAGCGTGGCCGAGCCGCGCGCAGCCAGATCAATGCCTGGCTCTAATTGCACCTTTGCAGCGGCCTCTTGCAAAGCTTGCAAATTGCAACCCGCGCCCACCACGGCCACACGCTCGGCCGCATCAATAGGTTCGATCTGATTCATGCGCAGCAATGACAGCACGATTTGCCCCGGCTGCGATACGCTGCCACCCACCAGCCCGGTGCGCCCGGCTTGCGGCACCATTGAGATGCCATGTTGCGCGCACAAGCGCACCACCGCAGCCACTTCCTGCGTGGAGCCCGGCGATACGACGATGCCTGCGCCCAGGTTCTGCGGGTTCCAACCTACATCCAACAGCGCGACGGCCTCGGCGGTAGCGACTTGGTCGGCACCTATGGCTGCGCGCAAGGCATCGATCAGTGCAACAGGAACGTGCGACGCGTACATGGTGGCTTTCTTGAAAGTTTTAAGAGACAGGGTTCAGCAGCGCCAGTGCAGCCAACAAGCGATCGTTGTCTTGCGTGCCGCCAATGGTGGCGCGCATAAAGCGTTCATATCCGGCTTCGCGCCAGGCCTTGACGATGATGCCCTGGCGCAAAAGCGCGGCGGCTTGTTCCGCGCTATCGCTGCGACATTCGAAAAACAAAAAATTGGTTTGCGAATCGGCTACGCGCAA
>JBBAPY010000372.1:1219-2135 GCA_040400635.1 Rhodoferax sp. | reverse complement strand
CGCACGCACGCACGCACGCACGCACGCACGCACGCACGCACGCACGCACGCACAGTTTTGATAAGATGACACCCCTCATGTGCATACCCCTGGCCTCAGCTCCAAGCCATGGTGCAACAGTCCGTTGCGCCCTGGCAATGTCAAGTTAGCACTGAAAACTGGTTGCAGAACCCCATGGCATGCTAACAGTCTTGATCATGGCTGCCATGTGCCCCAAACCCTAAGCCGTGAGCCGCAGGCTACTATGGCGCGGTGCTGGACCTTCTGGAGCTGGCGGCACTCAAGGACATCTGCTCTGAGCCCTAAACCCTGACCCCAAACCCTGAACCCTGATCTCGCAGGCTACCATGGCGCGGTGCTGGATCTGCTGGAGCTGCCAGCACTCATGGACACCTGCGTGCGCAACGGCAACTACGACGAGGCGCTGGACCTCAGGGTGAAGCCCTGTACCCTGATGTGTGAACCTTGATGTCCGAACCCTGCCTCACATGACGAGCTCCGCGACAATCACCTCACCTGGTGGTGTACATAAATCTCATGAATCACATTGAACCCATGTGCAGCTCGTAAAGTTTAGCCATGAATGCTCTGCTTACAACCCAAAACATGAGCCCTGATTCCGCAATCGCAGGCGTTCGCCGCGAAGCTGGCGCTCTCGCACGCGGAGCTGCCTGTGGTGGCGCGCATATGAAAACGGCACTTGTTCCCTCAACATAAACCCTAAATCTGCAACCGCAGGCGTTCGCCGCCAAGCTGGCGCTCTCGCACGCGGAGCTGCCTGTGGTTGCGCGCCTGCTGGTGGAGGCCGACGCCGCCGCCGGCGCGCTGCAGGCCGCACTGCTGGCCAAGCTGCGCGGCAGTGTGCAGCTGCCCGAGTGCCTGCGCATCATCGGCTACCTGCGCCGCCTGGCCACCT
>JBBAPY010000372.1:0-1119 GCA_040400635.1 Rhodoferax sp. | reverse complement strand
AAACCCTAAGTGTAAGAGCAGCGTGCAGCTGCCCGAGTGCCTGCGCATCATCGGCTACCTGCGCCGCCTGGCCACCTTCTCGGAGCAGGTGCCCTAAACCCTGAGCAAGAAACCCTAAGTGTAAGAGCAGCGTGCAGCTGCCCGAGTGCCTGCGCATCATCGGCCACCTGCGCCGCCTGGCCACCTTCTCGGAGCAGGTGCCCTTAACCCTGAGCAGAAACTCTAACTCATAAGACACCATCTCTAGGACTACGTGTGATTTACGTGGACTGCACCAGTCCCACCGGCAAGCCCTGCACGTCGCCCGACTCTTTACCCTAAGCCCAGGAGCTTCGCCGCGCCTGCAAGTATGTGGGCGTGTACCAATGGCGAGGGTTTCATAGCCGTTTCCCCAGGGCAAAATTCCCAGGTTTAATCGTATCCTAAACCCTTAACGGGATGAGGCCCCACGTGGACCGCGTGTGCAGACCGGGGTCGGGTGCTCGGGTCGCATGTGGCCCTGTCCACACCTGCCAAGCCCTGCACGTGACGCAGCTCTGTGCCCTGGGCCCAGGAGCTGCGCACCCGCTTCCTGGCCTGCCGCGAGGAGTGGCACGCGGAGCTGGTGGCTGACCTGGACCCGGGCAACGCGTACGACTACCTGAAGCGCCTGACCGACGTGCACCGCCTGCACCTGTTCGACGTGGTGATGCAGTACCGCGCCATCTTCTCCGACGACTCCTCGGCGCAGGCGCGGCTCTAGGTTTAATGCCGGGGCTTGGAAGCAGGGTATAATGCCAGGACCTCTGAGCCAGGGTATAATGCCAGGACTTGGGAACCAGGGTATAATGCAAGGACCTCTGAGCCAGGGTATAATGCCAGGACTGGGAACCAGGGTATACTCCAGGACGTGGGAACAAGTTCATAATGCCAGGGCTTGGAACCAGGGTTGTGGTTCAACACACATTCCAGATGGAGCCTCGTCTTTCAAACAGCTACCTTGGTTTGAACCAGGGTTTGAACCAGTTCCAAGCCAGCTGTTTGAAGCTGGTTGAAGCTGGAACAGGTTGCTGTTGGTTTGAACCAGTGGTTTCAAACAGCTGGCTTGGAACCAGGGCGTGGTTCAGGGCTTGGAACCAG
>JBBAPY010000371.1:0-2143 GCA_040400635.1 Rhodoferax sp. | reverse complement strand
ACCAACGACCCCCACCATGTCAAGGTGGTGCTCTAACCAGCTGAGCTATGCGCCTGAAATTCAGCCGCGAAGTATAGCAGTAGCGATCGGCCCCTCTGAAAGACAATGCGGTAGGTGTTGGCAGGCCTGCATGCCCGACCCCGTAAGGCCGCCCATTGCCCACTTGCCGGATAATTCCACGTTGTTCCGCGCTACTGGGAGTATGCCAACTTAGATGGCCTGCCACCAACCGCGCCGCCTGGCCCACGGGCCAACCTTTTTTCACATCATCACGGAGTTATTCATGGAAATCGCAGGAAAAGTATTTATCGTCACCGGCGGCGCGTCGGGTTTGGGTGAGGGCACTGCCCGCATGCTGGCAGCCAACGGCGGCAAAGTGCTTATCGCCGACATGCAGGCCGACAAAGGCGAGGCGATTGCCCAAGAAATCGGCGGCGCATTCGTGCGTTGCGATGTCAGCAGCGAAGCCGATGGCCAGGCCGTGGTGGCCAAGGCGGTTTCCATGGGCAAACTGATGGGTCTGGTGAACTGCGCCGGTATCGCCCCCGCAGAAAAAACCGTGGGCAAGAACGGTGCCCACAGCCTGGGCAGTTTCAGCAAATGCATCACGGTCAATCTGATTGGTAGCTTCAATATGATCCGCCTGGCCGCCGACGCCATGTGCAAAAACGAGCCCGAAGCCACCGGCGAGCGCGGCGTGATGATTTCCACCGCATCGGTAGCGGCTTATGACGGCCAAATCGGCCAGGCCGCTTACAGCGCATCCAAAGGCGGCATTGTCGGCATGACGCTACCCATCGCGCGCGATCTGTCGCGCAACGGCATCCGTAATATGACGATTGCCCCTGGTATTTTCGGTACCCCCATGCTATTTGGAATGCCGCAAGACCTGCAGGACGCACTGGCCGCCAGCGTGCCCTTCCCCTCTCGCCTGGGCACGCCCCAAGACTATGCCAAGCTGGCCAAGCACATCATCGAAAACGACATGCTCAACGGCGAAGTCATCCGTCTGGACGGCGCAATCCGCCTGGCGCCGCGATAAAACCATCACTTTGCGCCGCGAGGGCGAAGGCGTAAAGCGCGCCCCTGCCCTTTGTCCTTAGGGATGTGCGGTGTTTGGTTCGCAATGGGGCAAGTGCAGCCGCGACCGCAAGGCATAAAATCCGTCGGTTGAGCTTGACGCCCTGATCGCACTCTTGCCGCCTACCAGCAAGCGGTGTGCCCCCTAGTTCTTATCCAGCGAGATTTCCATGAGCCCTCAAGACATCCTGGCCCAATTTGGCCCCCGCGAATCTATGGAGTACGACGTGGTCGTCGTCGGTGGCGGCCCTGCTGGCTTGTCCACCGCCATCCGCATCAAGCAAATGGCGGCTGCGCAAGGCAAAGAGGTATCTGTCGTAGTGCTAGAAAAAGGCTCGGAGCCAGGCGCGCATATTTTGTCGGGCGCCATCATGGACCCCAAGGCGCTGACGGAGTTGTTCCCGGATTGGAAAGCGCGCGGCGCGCCGCTGAACCAGCCTGTCACCGACGACGCGATCATGTTCTTCGGTGAGAAAAGCGCCTTTCGCATGCCCAATTTCCTGCTGCCGCCTTTTGCCGATAACCACGGCAATTACATCGTCAGCCTGGGCAATGTGACGCGCTGGCTCGCCGAGCAGGCAGAAAGCCTGGGCGTGGAGATATTCCCTGGCTTCACCGCGGCCGAAGTCTTGTACACCGAGCAAGGCGCAGTCAAAGGCGTGGCTACGGGCAATATGGGTATTGGCAAAGAAGGTGAGCCCGGCGACAACTTCCAACTGGGCATGGAGCTGCTGGGCAAGTACACGGTGTTTGCCGAAGGCGCGCGTGGCCACCTGGGCAAACAGCTCATCGCCAAATACAAGCTGGACGCGGGCAAAGACCCGCAAAGCTTTGGCATCGGCATCAAAGAAGTTTGGGAAATCGACCCCCAGCGCCACCAGCCCGGCTTTGTAATGCACACCGCCGGCTGGCCCATGGATGAGATGACCTACGGCGGCGCATTTCTGTACCACCTAGAGGGCAATAAGGTCGCCATGGGCTTTATCACCGGCCTGGGCTATACCAACCCTTACCTTAGTCCGTTCGAAGAATTCCAGCGCTGGAAATCGCACCCTAACGTGCG
>JBBAPY010000370.1:0-2157 GCA_040400635.1 Rhodoferax sp. | reverse complement strand
ACCACACCGCCTTTGATCGCGTCGACAAATACGATGCCTTTACCCGCTTCATTGGGTTCAATCTTGAGCACCACGTGACCGTATTGGCCCTTACCACCAGACTGGCGCACAAACTTGCCTTCGGCGTCTTCAATGGTCTTGCGAATCGTTTCGCGGTAGGCCACTTGGGGCTTGCCCACATTGGCTTCCACGCCGAATTCGCGCTTCATGCGGTCCACAATAATTTCCAAGTGCAACTCGCCCATACCGGCGATCAATGTCTGGCCGGACTCTTCGTCTGTCTTGACGCGGAAAGACGGATCTTCTTGCGCCAGGCGCTGCAAAGCAATGCCCATTTTTTCCTGATCGGCCTTGGTCTTGGGTTCCACGGCCTGCGTAATCACGGGCTCAGGGAAGATCATGCGCTCGAGCATCACGATCGCCGAAGGATCGCACAGGGTCTCGCCGGTGGTCACGTCTTTGAGACCCACGCAGGCTGCGATGTCACCGGCGCGAATTTCGCTGACCTCTTCGCGGTTGTTAGCGTGCATTTGCACGATACGGCCGATACGCTCTTTCTTGCCGCGGATCGGGTTGTATACGCTGTCACCTTTTTGCAGCACGCCGGAATAGACGCGCACAAAGGTGAGTTGGCCCACAAACGGGTCTGTCATTAATTTGAATGCCAATGCGGAGAATTTTTCGCCGTCGTCGGCCTGGCGCACGACCGGGTTTTCATCTTCATCCATACCGTTAACCGGCGGGATGTCCACGGGCGATGGCATGAATTCAATCACGGCGTCCAGCATGCGTTGCACGCCTTTGTTCTTGAAGGCTGAGCCGCAGTACATAGGCTGAATTTCGCTGGCAATGGTGCGCGCACGGATACCGGCCTTGATTTCCAGTTCGGTCAAGTCACCTTCTTCCAGGTACTTGTTCATCAGCTCTTCGGTGGCTTCAGCAGCAGCTTCCACCATTTTTTCACGCCACTCTTTGGCCAGTTCGACCAAATCGGCAGGAATGTCACGGTAATCAAACAACATGCCTTGCGAAGCCTCGTCCCAAATGATGGCTTTCATCTTGAGCAAGTCCACCACGCCGACGAAGTTTTCTTCCGCGCCAATCGGGATCACCATGGGCACAGGGCTGGCCTTGAGACGCAGTTTCATCTGGTCCACGACCTTGTAAAAATTTGCGCCGGTGCGGTCCATCTTGTTCACAAAGGCCAGTCGCGGCACTTTGTACTTATTGGCCTGACGCCACACGGTTTCGGACTGAGGCTGCACGCCGCCGACCGCGCAATAGACCATGCAAGCGCCGTCCAGCACGCGCATAGAACGCTCCACCTCGATGGTGAAGTCCACGTGTCCAGGGGTGTCGATGATGTTGATGCGGTGCTCGGGCAAGGACTTGTCCATGCCTTTCCAGAAGCACGTGGTTGCAGCCGAGGTAATCGTGATACCGCGCTCCTGCTCTTGCTCCATCCAGTCCATGGTGGCCGCGCCATCGTGCACTTCGCCGATTTTGTGGTTCACGCCGGTGTAAAACAACACGCGCTCGGTCGTGGTGGTTTTGCCGGCGTCGATATGCGCTGAAATGCCGATGTTGCGGTAGCGCTCAATAGGGGTATGGCGAGCCATGGTGGATCCTTCTTTGATCTGGGTCTTCAATAATCGGTGCGCTATAAAGCGCTGTTTACGGCCGGTCGCTAAGGCTAGCGCACCGCTGCAACAGTGTGATGACACTGCGCCTTGGCGGTGCGGGCACCCGGGCCCGCCGGCGTGCGCAACTTAGAAACGGAAGTGCGAGAACGCCTTGTTGGCTTCCGCCATACGGTGCACTTCATCGCGCTTTTTCATCGCGCCGCCACGGCCTTCGGTAGCTTCGAGCAGCTCATTGGCCAAACGCAGTGCCATGGATTTTTCGCCACGCTTGCGCGCTGCTTCTTTAATCCAGCGCATCGACAAGGCCAGACGGCGCACGGGGCGCACTTCAACCGGCACCTGGTAATTCGCACCACCGACACGGCGGGATTTGACCTCGACCATGGGCTTAACGTTATTGATGGCGACGGTAAACGCTTCCAGCGGATCTTTACCAGGGTGCTTCTTTTCAATTTGCTCCAGCGCGCCGTAAATAATGCGCTCGGCGACAGCTTTTTTGCCGCCTTCCATGATG
>JBBAPY010000369.1:0-2159 GCA_040400635.1 Rhodoferax sp. | reverse complement strand
CCCCTACCCACACAGACCGAAGCGCTTGCCCTGATGCAAGCGTTGGGGCGGGTGTTGGCACAGGACATCGTCAGCCCGATTGACGTGCCGCCGCACGACAACTCCGCCATGGACGGCTACGCTTTCGATGGCAGTGCCTTGTCGGCAAACAAGCCTTTGCAATTGCAGATTGCAGGCAGTGCGCTGGCGGGCAAGCCATTTTCCGGGCAGATCGGCGCGGGCCAATGCCTGCACATCATGACAGGCGCCATTCTCCCGCCAGGGCTAGATACCGTGGTGCCCCAAGAGCTCGTGAAGGTGCATAAGCATTGCATTGAGATTGCACCGGGCATTTTGCAGCCGGGTGACAACCGGCGCTTGCGTGGCGAGGATGTGCAGTGTGGCAGTGTTGCGCTAGTCAAGGGCTCGGTCTTAGGCCCCGCCTCCCTTGGTCTGCTCGCCAGCCTGGGTTTACCTGAGGCCTGGGTTTTTCGCAAACTACGCGTGGCATATTTCTCCACGGGCGACGAAATTTTGAGCCTGGGCGACAGCCCCCGCGAAGGCGCCGTGTTTGACAGCAACCGCTATACCGTATCGGGCATGTTGCAGCGCATGGCTATTGAATGCATTGACCTGGGCGTGGTCCGCGATGACCCGGATTTGCTGGAAAGCGCGTTCCTCCAAGCTGCCGCGCAAGCAGACGCGATTGTGACCAGTGGCGGCGTAAGCGTGGGCGAAGCCGACCACACCAAAGCCATGATGCGGCAACTAGCGCACAGCGATACCCCGGGCGAAGGCGGCGTGGCCTTTTGGCGCATTGCCATGCGACCGGGCCGTCCCATGGCCGTGGGCCGCATTGGCCGCGTGCCCTTGTTTGGCCTGCCGGGCAACCCGGTAGCAGTGATGGTGACGTTTTTAGCCTTCGTGCGCCCGGCCCTTTGGCAAATGATGGGCGCCAGCCCAAATGACCCGCAGGTGCAATGCCCGATGTTGCAAGCGCGCAGCAGCGAAGCCATTCGAAAAAAACCGGGGCGCACCGAGTACCAGCGTGCGATCGTCTCGCGCGCGGCCGACGGCTCGCTGCAGGTCCGCACTACCGGTCAGCAGGGATCAGGCGTGCTCAGTTCTATGGTGCAGGCCAACGGGCTAATGGTCTTGCCGCACGGGCAAGGCAATATCGGCATAGGCGATACCGTCGAAGTCATGATGTTCGCAGGCGTACTCTGAACTAGCCGCTGAGCTGCTCCACCCCGCGGTTGGCCAGGGCGTCTGCGCGCTCATTGCCGGGGTCGCCGGCGTGGCCCTTGACCCATTGCCACTCGATGCGGTGTTCGCTTTGGTGTACCAAGGCATCCAGTCTTTGCCACAAATCCACGTTCTTGACGGGTTGCTTGGCTGCCGTGCGCCAGCCCTTGGCTTTCCAGCCATGCAGCCATTCGGTCATCCCTTTCAGCACATACTGGCTGTCCACAAACAGGATCACATGGCAAGGGCGCTTGAGTGCCGAAAGTGCCTCGATCACCGCCATCATCTCCATGCGGTTGTTGGTGGTCTCAAGCTGGCCGCCAAAAATTTCTTTTTCCGCACCATCGGCAGCGCGCAAAAGCGCACCCCAACCGCCCGGTCCCGGATTGCCTTTGCAGGCGCCGTCGGTATAGATCACGATCTTATTCAATGTGGTTGCTCCTTGACCAGCGCATCCTGGTTGCTCTGGCCAGCGGGCACCTGACGGGGCACCCGCCCACGGGTGGTCTTCCACACCGAACCGAGCAAACGCACGCCGCGCACGCGTTTGACCCCGACCACCAAATAACTGGAACCAAAAATCGGCCACCAGCGGGGCCCCAGGCGCTCCATCCAGGCGAAGCGTTGCAGCCAGGCCGGGCTGGACACCGCGGGAACATAACAGCCAAAACGCACAATTTCCACCTCAAAATCGAGCAAGCGAAGCCAATCGCGCAAGCGCCAATAGCCGAGGTATTCACCCGCTACCGGCAAATAGCCCTGGCCCGACCAGCGGCCGCCGGTCAGGCTCTCCCACAGGCGGGAGCGCGCCTGCCGCAGCGCCCACAAGCCCACCGGGTTGAAGCCGCAAATCAGCACCCTGCCTTGCGGTACTAGCACCCGTTCGACCTCGCGCAAAGTGGCATGGGCATCCATGCTCACTTCCAGACTATGCG
>JBBAPY010000368.1:0-2190 GCA_040400635.1 Rhodoferax sp. | reverse complement strand
GGCCTAAGGATCGTAGCGCGCGCTGGTCAAGGCTTTCGCCCCGCAGCGCCAGGCTTGCCCGCGCCCTTAGTGGCGCTGAAAGCTGCTTTCGTACGCCAGGGCGGCACCGCTCAAGGTGTTTTGCAGGCGAGCGATGGCTTTGTGGTGACGCGGACCCTGGGCAGCGTCAGAGGCGTGTTGGCGGTGGTGCTGCAAGAGCGTTTGCACTTTGGCGCGGCAGACATCGAGTGCGCCTGCGAAATTGAGGGCTATATAGGCCGAATGGTCGGCCCGGGTTTGGCGGTATTCGTCGGACCAGTAATTAAACAACTGCCACTGGTAAGTGCCTTTTTCGGGCATTTGGATTGCGGTTTTTTGCATAACAGCCATAAAGTGAAGCCCTTGAGGGCACAAACGCCACAAGAAAAGTAGCGCCCACCTATCACGCGCCAGACCGCCGGGCGGTTGACAGCACCCTTGTAAATTTTTGCGTCTAGGGGTCAGCGCTTACGGACAAGTGGCGCGTTTTGCCTCCGGCAACGGCGGCTTAGCACTAAAATCGTACACTGATCCCGGGCCAGCCGGCCCTCATTTTGAAAGCCTCCTTATGTCCAGCGCTCCTTCCCAAGCCTCTGAAGACCACGAACATGACCCCATCGAAGACATCGTTCCCATGATGCCTATCGTCTTGCCCATCGGAGGCGCCGTGCTGATGTTCTTGCTGGCATTTATCGCCGTCAACATGGCCTAAAACGCCCTTTTGCTGGCCGCGCGCCCCAGGTCGTAGCGCAGCAAAAGATTGGCTTCTATAGTTTTATGGCCTTTGCCTCCCTGTTTTCCTCGCTCCAAGGGCAGATTTGCGCCTTGCTGATGGCCGTTTGTTGCGCCTTTAGTGGGTCAGCCAGCGCCGCTGAGACCTCCGCCACCTGCCCGCCCCTGCTGCAAAAAAGCTTTAACCGTCTGCAGGATGACGCCCCCCAGAACCTTTGCCAGTACGCCGGCAAAGTGCTGCTGGTGGTCAATACCGCCAGCTATTGCGGCTTTACGCCGCAATATGAGGGCCTGGAAAAGCTCTATGCCCAATACAACAGCAAAGGCCTGGTGGTACTGGGCTTCCCCTCGAATGACTTTGGCGAGCAAGAACCGGGCAAGAGCAAGGACATTGCGGACTTTTGCTACAACACCTACGGAGTGAAATTTCCGATGTTTGAGAAAACCGTGGTCAGCGGCAAAGGCGCCAATCCACTGTTTGCCGAGCTGGCCAAAGCCGGTGGCGGCAGCCCGAAGTGGAATTTTTATAAATACCTGGTGGGGCGCGATGGCAAGCTCATCGACAGTTACTCCAGCGTGACCAAGCCCGACAGCAGCGGCCTGGTCAAAGACATCCAAAAAGCCCTGGCCCAGCCCTGAGAACGCCCTGCGCGCTCAGGTTTTTGCGGGCGCAAGGCCGGCTAAAAGTGGGCAAGAAGCAAGCATTGCGACCTTGGCCATAGCCATAAGACTATGCGGTTTAAGCATAACTATTGCTCGTAACCAGCTTGTAACTTAAGTACCCCTTCCTAAAATCGACTCCCCGCAGGCGCCCCTGCGGCGGTTTGCCACAGCCCCGGTCACTGCAGTGCCGGGGGTTGTGGCAAGCCCGATTTTTAACTTTAGGACCCCTCCCATGAACACAAGCTCCACCCCAGGACTGGACCTCAAAGCCCCTGCCTATGTGAAAAACCAGCGCCTGATCGCCTGGGTGACCGAAATGGCGGCTTTGTGCAAACCCGCAGCCATCCACTGGTGCGACGGCTCACAAGAGGAATACCAGATGCTGTGCCAGCGCCTGGTCGACGCCGGGACGTTTACCAAGCTCAATCCGGTCCAACGCCCGAACAGCTTCTTGGCCTTGTCCGACCCCAGCGATGTGGCGCGCGTAGAAGACCGCACCTATATTTGCAGTGACAAGCAAGAGGACGCCGGCCCCACCAATAACTGGATGGCACCGGCAGAAATGCGCGCCACTTTGCAACCTTTGTTTGACGGTTGCATGCGCGGACGCACCATGTATGTGGTGCCTTTTTCCATGGGGCCGCTGGGTTCGCACATCGCGCATATCGGTATCGAACTAAGCGACAGTGCGTATGTAGCGGTAAACCAGCGCATCATGACGCGCATGGGCCGCGCGGTGCATGACGTGTTGGGTGCTGACGGCGACTTCGTGCCCTG
>JBBAPY010000367.1:0-2190 GCA_040400635.1 Rhodoferax sp. | reverse complement strand
ACGGTGACCAGCGTGACCGCGTGGCCCGTGCGATGCCAATCGAGTGCATCGCTGAGCACCCGTAAATCCAGACTGTCCATGCACTACTCCCAGGGCTGCGCGCGCAGGCGCCAGGCGAAAAAAGCGCGGTACAAGGCCACGCTCACCACCATGCCCCAGGTCATTCCGACAAACATGCCGCCGAGCATGGCGGTGAGGCTGGAGTTGCCCAGGGCAACTTGCCAACGTACCAACCATATAGCCCCAGCCGTCATTCCCAGCAACATCCAGCCCGAGCAGAGCAGATTTTGCGTCAGCACCGAGCACAAATAGCGCCCGCAATGCTGGCGCAAGAGACGCAGGCTGGGAATGGCCAGCAGGCCACCGGTGAGCATACCCGCATGCATGGCCGGTAAGAACGCCATATGCAATTGCAGGCTGTCAAAAAAATCCAGGGGCGCGGCCTGGGCGCACAGGCTGGCCAAGCGGGCCGGGCCGGCTTGCAGCACATCGACCAGCAGTCCGAGGAGCATGCCGCCAAAACCTAAAGACAGCATGATGTAGGGGGGCGACAAGCCTGCACGCTGAGGCCGCACCATCGACAAAGCGGCGCAGCCCGAAGCCACCAGCGCCAGCGACACCAATATGACGGTCGCTTGCGACAGACCGGGGATGGCGCCGGGCACGCCCAAACCCCATAAAGTGGCCCCGACGGCAAGTAGCAAAACACCCGGCGTGATCGCCGCCGAGCCGGCGCCGCGCGCCAACCAGTGCGGCGCTGTCTTCATGCGCAAACTCCAGGCTTTGCCAATGGCGCATGCGGGTAAACCCCATAGCCAGCAAGGCCGCAGTCTGTAAAAGTGCCCTTGCCCGTGCACAAAATGTGCCGGTCGGCTATGGTTCGCGTCCGAGCGTTCATGAGCCGAACTGTAGCGATCTGCGGGACTTCGCGCAGACTGGTGAACGAAGCGCGATTGCATTGCATGAATTTCCGTTTGGCGGCACGAGAAGCGCTCAAGCATCGTTGGACCGCACCCATTGATCAAATAGCTATGCCCAAAAGCTGCCCCCACCCCACCGAGCAAAGCGCCGCCGCCGCGTCCAGTTCCTGGCTGTATTTGCTAGAGCGTTTTGATGTGGGCGTAGTGCACCTGGACAATGCTTTGCATGTTGTGGGCATGAATGACTACGCACGCCGTTCGCTACCGGTAAAGGACAAATTGCCCTTTGGCAAACTCGTGACCGACTTTCACCCGGAAGCGGCCAAGGCCAAAGTGAAGTTTTTACTCGGCCAGGCTGAGTGCCCTGTCAACAATGCGCCGCCCATGGCCATGATGATCAATATCCCGGAACGGGTGTTGCTGATCAAAGTCTCCAAAATCGGCGATATGCAGGGCACCACCACCGGCTATACGCTGGTGTTTTATGACATCACCGAAGTGGTGAGCAAAGAAGGCACTAGCCAGGCCACGCGCAAAGGCGCAGACGCCAGTGAAAAACGCCAGTTGCGCAAAATCCCCACCATCAAGCAAAACCGCGTGATGCTGGTGGACGTGCCCAGTGTGTCCTTCATACGCTCCGAAGGCCATTACACCTGGGTGCACACCGCGCAGGGCGGGCAGTTTTGCAATATCACCATCGGCGACCTGGAAAGCCGGCTCGACCCGAACCAGTTTTTGCGCGTGCACCGCAGCTATATCGTCAATCTGGCGCAAGTCAATGAAATCGTGCGCGACGACGGGCGCATGTCGCTGCGCATGATGGGTTCGACGCCAGTAGAAATCCCGGTGGCGCGTTCCAGCATGGGTAAGTTGCTCGACCAGCTCGGCCTGACGGATACGGTGCCAGTGAAAAACAACCACTGACAGATTCGTGCAACGCACCTGCACTTCGTGCGGCAATTGCACCGCTTGATTGTTTTCCCTGCGCAAATGCGCAAGGCCTCGCTACATTGCGGCGTGATAGTTTTTTCGCGCTACTTAGAAATGAAGGAGACAACGTGATCCCACCGGCATTTGACTACCATGCCCCGCGCACCATCGCGGAGGCCATTTCCCTGCTATCGAGCCTAGGCGACGACGCCAAGCTGCTCGCAGGCGGCCACAGCCTGCTACCCATGATGAAGCTGCGCTTTGCCCAGCCGGGCACGCTCATCGACATCAACCGCATTCCCGAATTGCGCGGTATCAGCGAAAGCGGCGGTGTGATCCG
>JBBAPY010000366.1:0-2197 GCA_040400635.1 Rhodoferax sp. | reverse complement strand
GGCTGTGTTCCGCGGTGAGGCGCGCCTTCAGCTCAGCGAAGGTGTCGGGGTCGTCAGCCAGACCCAGGGGGTCGAACTGGCCGCCGGGGTAGGTGGAGGCCTCCGGGCCGTCGCCCAGGGGGCCACCGCCGACGCGGAAGACCTCCGCGCCGCCCATGAGCACCACCTGGAGCGTGCGCGAGGAGGGAATCAGGTTTCAGGTCAGGACATAAGGCATTTTGACTGCAACCGTTGCCCTGGTTTGTCGACAGATGGTGGTGCGTCACCAATGGATGGTGGCGCATAGTCGACAGATGGTGGCGCATAGCCGACAGGTGCGAGCTCTTCCGAGCATTGTTTGGAGGACGTGGGCTCGACGAAATGGGCTATTTGAAGTGACCGGAGAGCCGATCAAGCGAATGGCAAAAATGATCAGAGGGCCGATCAAAATGACGGGCACTTCAAAAAGCACTGGCTCGAAGAAATGGGCTTGAGAGCAGTCGAAGGGCAATGCAGTGCTTGGCAAGTGCTTGTGCCCTGAACCCTAAACAACGCTGCACCTGGCAAGCCACGACGGCGATGATGGACTGGGCGTGGACCAGGGCCGGGTTGCCCAGGTAGTTGAGGCCGCCGTCCTCGAAGATGGCAGCGCCAGCCTTGAACCACACCGGGCCGTAGGCCTCGCCTGTGGTGCTGATCTCGGGGCCCAGGCAGCCGAGGGCGCCCAGCATCGCCCAGCGGGCGTGGATGAGCTCGACCTCACGGTAGCGGGCGAAGGTCTCCGGGTCTGAACCCGGACACAGGATAGTAGAGTTAGAACCTGGTCATGCGTAGTTTACGAGCTGGACACAAAATGGGGACGATTGAGTGCGTGGCCGCGGGACTCCTGGACTACCTTAGAGTCCCTGTGCGTCATCGATTCCAAGTACCTGACAAATCGACCCTCGCCACACATAAAATTTTTATATGCCACACAGATCTACCCATCACACATTGAAAATTTTGATATGCCAAACCTTAAAGAAATTGTCGATGCTTGTTTTTGTATACTGGGGAATAGAAACGCGTGGAGTGTTCTGATAGGGGGTCCGGACATACCGGCGGACAGGCCGGCGGTGTCCCAGCCGTAGTCGCCGGGGAACTCGCCAGTCAGGTAGCTGGGAGGCTGTGTGAAGTCACCGAGGTAGGTGGCACGGTCCGGGCCTGTGCACGTTGCAGGCACTTGTCAGAAATGACACTGAACACCAATTATCGGGATGATCACGCACAGCAGACTTGCCGTGATCAACGGCGAGAAGAGTGATGTGAAGGGCAATGTAAAGAACAACATGCGGATCAAAGGCGGTGGATCAGGTTGCACGAGGAGGGTGGCGGGAAAGGCGCACCATAGAACTCCACGGCGCGGGTGACCTGCTTGTTCGCCTGTTGGCAAAGGAAACGATCGTCAGGCGTGGTGCGACCTCGCAAGTAAACGTGATCGATCGCAAGGATAGGTGATCGCGGCCTCTTGGGCTGCAAAGCGCATCGCGCAACGCGCAGTTGGCTCCGATCGAGAGATGGTAGGCACATAAGACCACGAGCGCAGCGGGCGCGGGCGCGGGCGCGGGCGCGGGCGCGGGCGCGGGCGCGGGCGCACCTTGACGGGGAGCGCAGCGCGGAGGCTGGCGCCGGTGAAGGCCTGGGCGGCGAGTGCGGCAGCCATTATTGATAGAGTTTAGTGCTTTGTAGTTATGAGAGAAAATGTGAGAATGGATAGGATGCAGATAGATTCGGGGTTAAGGCCTTCCAAGGGTCGGCAACTTAGATCAGATGGCCCAGTGTGCGGCCTAGAATCTGCCGTGCTATGACCTAGTTCTAGGTCTTTCTAGAAGTCCTACAGACCTAGAAGGCCTAGTCGTCTGACTGCACAGCACGCAGGGGCGCAGCATGGCGCAGATCTCAACCGTCTCGTAAATCAAGGCAACCTCTCGGCGGACCGCTTTGAGGCAAGCAGTACGCCTTTCCTGCAACAGTCGCTGCTGCACGCTACGACAGATTGCGCTGGTCAACACGTGCGTTCGGAACCCTCGAGCCTGCCTCTCTCCTCGACACATGTACGCTCACGGTCAATCCCGCCATCTCTGCGAACGATATTTCCCTCCCGATATCCGTGTACGATGCTCTGAGATGCATCCGCATAATGGCCTGAAGTGGGTCTCAAACTGGAATGAAGTAGTAA
>JBBAPY010000365.1:0-2201 GCA_040400635.1 Rhodoferax sp. | reverse complement strand
CTGAAAAAGCTGGCCACGGCGACAAGGAAGAAAAAGACGGCCACGCCAAGGATGACGGCCATGGCAAGAAAGATGATGCCAAGGGCAAAGGCAAAGACGACGGCCATGGCGACAAAAAAGAAGAGAAGCATGCCGCACCGCATTGGGGCTACGAAGGTGACATGGGCCCGGAAAAGTGGGGCAAAGAATTCCCCACCTGTTCTGCTGGCAAATCGCAGTCGCCTTTGGATATCAAAGGGCCTTTCGTCAAATCACGCGTGGTGGTGAGTGCCGACTACAAAGAAGGCCCTTTAAAGATGCTAAACAACGGCCATACCATTCAGGTGGTCGTCACCCCTGGCAGCAAACTGCGTATCGATGGCATCGCCCATGAACTCTTGCAGTTCCACTTCCACCGGCCCAGCGAAGAGAAAATTGACGGCAAACCCATGGCCATGGTGGTGCACTTTGTGCATAAAAATGCCGAAGGCAAGCTTGCGGTGCTGGGCGTTTTGCTCAAAGAAGGCAATGAAAACCCCGGCATTAAAACCTTGTGGGCCAACCTGCCTAAAGAAGAAGGTGTGGAGTACGCGCCCGACGGTGTGAACTTTAACCCGGGCAATCTGCTGCCGCGCGAGTTTGATTTCTACAGCTACGAAGGCTCACTGACCACGCCGCCCTGTACCGAAGGCGTACGTTTCTTTATTCTCAAAACTACGGTCAACATCGCCAAGGAGCAGGTGCAAGCCTTCCCCTTCAAGATGAATGCCCGCCCGGTTCAACCGCTCAATGGCCGCGAGCTCCTGAGCAATTAAGCCGGTTCTGACGTACTCCCCACTGCCAAGGTCCCACCATGAAAAAGCAATCATCCTTGGGCCCGGTCATGGCCGCCATCGCGATCACGCTGGTCATTGCGGCCTTAACTGGCTGGGGCTTGGTGGCTCTGGGGGTGTTGCATTTGGCCCCCACCAAGGCGGATGGACGCGATGGCGAACTGGAAGCTGGCGCCGACAAACTGGGTAAAAAGGGCGGCCAATTCGTTTGCGAAGTGACTGTTTCCACGCCCCAGGGCGCACTGAACTCGGAGCCCAAGGTCTACCAAGACATGCTGGTGGCAGGGCTGGACCCGGAAGCGGGAGCCGGTTGGTACCAAGGGGAATATTCCATTACCGAATCGCGTAAGGGGGCATTCAAGATGGAGGGCACCAAAGCCTTTGTAAGCCGCCCGGCCATGTTCGAGCGTTTCGGGCAAATGGTGACCCAGGAAGAATTTACTATCGACTTGACCGATGGCGCTTTTGTGCAAACCTTGACATTCCGCGATGGGACCCGTCGGCACATGATCAAAGGTGTGTGCGCCAAGTTCATCAAGGCGCCGTTCAAGTAAGCCCCGCAGGCCTCCCCTAAAACGCCACCGCCAGGTGGCGTTTTACTTTGCGCCGTGCGCCTGGCGATTGCCGCAGGCGCATGCTACCTACAATCGGTCCTCATGAACTTTCTCACCATGCTCGCCCAGGCTGAGCGCAGCAACCAGTCGATGCTTTGCGTCGGGCTGGACCCCGATCCCGCCAAGTTTCCGTTGCACTGGCGCGGCGATGCCAACAAAATTTTTGATTTTTGCGCCGCCATCGTCGATGCCACGGCAGACCAGGCGATTGCGTTTAAGCCGCAAATCGCCTACTTCGCTGCCCATGGCGCCGAAGGCCAATTGGAACGGTTGATGGCGCATATGCGCGCTAGCGCGCCCCAGGTACCGGTGATTTTGGATGCCAAGCGCGGCGACATTGGCAGCACGGCTGAGCAATACGCCAAAGAGGCCTTTGAGCGCTATGGGGCCGACGCCATCACGCTTTCGCCCTTTATGGGCTTGGATTCGGTACAACCCTATTTGCGCTATCCCGGCAAAGGCGCGTTTTTGCTATGCCGCACCTCCAACCCCGGCGGCGACGACTTTCAAAACCAGCGCCTGCAAGACCTGCCTGGCGCACCGCGCTTGTATGAACACATCGCGCACTTGGCCCAAGGCCCCTGGAATGAAAACGGCCAGCTCGGCCTGGTGGTAGGCGCCACCTACCCGCAAGAGTTGGAGCGCGTGCGCGCCCTGGCGCCCACGGTGCCGCTCTTAATCCCCGGCGTAGGCGCCCAGGGCGGCGACGCGCAGCCCACCGTGCGGGCAGCCTGGCGCGGCACGGCTGAGCACACCAGTGGCCCGATTGCGGTCA
>JBBAPY010000364.1:0-2218 GCA_040400635.1 Rhodoferax sp. | reverse complement strand
ATTTACCAGCCTCGAGGAGCTGAACGGTTGGCTGGAGGCCGAGTGTCGGCGCTGGGCCGACATGCACCGGCATCCCGAGCGGAAGGAACTGACGGTCGCCCAGGCATGGGCAGCCGAACGGGCGGTGCTCTGAGCAGCCCCCACCGGGTGGTCCGGGTTGATAGTTAGTGCATCGTCGTCTCTACCGCCATTGCCGGTCGGAGGTGGAGCGAAGCGGAACCGGAGATCGGCAATGGCGGTGCGGCCGCTTCCGGGGCTGGCGGGCGGTAGCCCAGGCTGCTGTGTGGCCGGACGGTGTTGTAGTGGCGCCGCCATGCCTCGATCAGCACCTTGGCCTCGGCAAGGCTGTAGAAGATTTCGCCATTGAGCAGTTCGTCGCGCAGCGAGCCGTTGAAGCTCTCGTTATAGCCGTTCTCCCAAGGCGAACCCGGTGCGATGTAGAGCGTCGTCACGCCGATCTTCCCGAGCCATTTCTGGACCGCAGTCGCGATGAACTCGCTGCCGTTATCGGACCTGATATGGGCTGGTGGACCGCGCTCGATGAACAGCTCGGCGAGTGCCGCCAGCACATCCTCATGGTTGAGCCGACGCGCGACCACCAGCGCCAGACATTCCCTGCTGGCCTCGTCGATGATGGTCAGAATGCGGAACTTGCGCCCATCATGGGTGCGCCCTTCGACGAAATCATAGGCCCAGACATGCCCTGGATATTGTGGTCGCAGCCGGATGCACGAACCGTCGTTCAGCCACAGCCGCCCGCGCTTGGGTTGTTTCTGCGGGACTTTCAGCCCTTCGCGTCGCCAGATACGTTCCACCCGCTTGTGGTTCACTGACCAACCCGCCGCATGCAGCAGCGCGGTCACCCGCCGATAGCCGTAGCGCCCGTACTGTCTGGCCAAGGCAATGATATCCTCGGTCAGCAATTGCTCGTCATCTGCCCCGCACGGTTCCTTGCGCTGCGTAGACCGGTGCTGGCCGAGCACGCGGCACACACGCCGCTCGGACACATCCAGCACAGCCCGCACCTGATCGACGCAGCGTCGGCGCCGTGCGGGGCTCAGAAGTTTCCCTTTGCCGCCTCCTGCAAGATGAGCTTGTCCAGCGTCAGGTCCGAGATCGCGCGCCGCAACCGGGCATTCTCCTTCTCAAGATCCTTCATTCGCCGAGCCTGATCCGTCTTCAGGCCCCCATATTCCTTGCGCCAGCGATAGTAGGTCTGCTCGCTGACTGCGATCCGCCGGCAAGCCTCAGCGGTCGTGCCGCCCTGACCCAGCATGATCTCAACCTCACGCAGCTTCCCGATGATCTCTTCGGGCTTGTGCTTCTTCGCAGGCATTCGTCGTCCCTTCCTTGGTCCAGACTGTCATAGTCGATGGACCACTCAGAAGGGGGCAGCTCAAGGACATGATCGTCCTGCGCCTCGGCATCCCGCCCGTCTATGGCAAGAAAATCCGCTATTATACGGAGAAGGCCATGGTCGCACTGACCAAGATCCCCGCACCGCAAATGCCGAACATTCGACCCGACCCCACCGCACCGATAAACAGCCTGCGGGTGATCGCCGCGGCCGAGGCGGATGATAATGGCGCCCCTGGCTCGGCCCCGCCTGCTCATGGTCCTGGGCCGCAATCCGGAGGCGGCGGCACGGCCCCGACCCACCACCGCTTGAACCAAGCCGCGATCGCCGCCGCCATGGCCGCCCCTGCCGGGGAACGCACCAGCAAGCTTTTCCAACATATTGTTATGGTGGGCGAGGCAAAGGTCGCTTAGCGTTATGTGATCTTGCCCTCGCCGGTGGGATGACCCGAAGGGGGAACGGCTGCACAAGAGAGGCAGGCGCCTTGAAACCAATGGCAGTTTTTGCCATAATGGTAGTGAGGTGATTTATGGCTTCGATGAACGTCTCCCTTCCAGACCCCATGCGGGATTACGTCCAGCGCCGCATCGACAGCGGGCATTATGCCAGCGTGAGTGATTATGTTCGCGATCTCATTCGGCGCGATCAGGGTGAGACGCAGGATGTCGAACGGTGGCTGCATGATCTTGACGCCTCGATCGAACGCGGCCTTGCCGATGCGGAGGCGGGGCGCACCCACGACCTCGACGACGCCTGCGATGCTATCATCGACAGGATTCGGACACGGGCAAGCGCTCAGCCGCAATGAAAGTCATCCTGACGCCGGATGCGCTGGCCGACCTCGATCACATCGCCGAACAT
>JBBAPY010000363.1:0-2230 GCA_040400635.1 Rhodoferax sp. | reverse complement strand
TAGGGTTTAGAGTTTAACCCTCTCGAGGCTCTGCATCTGCAGTGCGGGGCGGGGGGGAGGGGTGGCGCACCTTTCTTCGGCGCGTCTTCACCATGAACTCGCGCGCCAGGGCCTGCACCGGCGCCGGCTCCAGCGGCCGCAGCACGATGCTCTTGTCCAGCGGGTCGCCGGGCACGATCTGCCAGTGGTCGAACACGCTCAGGCAGAACGCCTGGCCCTGCGACCCAGCACAGCGCATTCTTAGGTTTTGGGGAGGTCACGGGTATAGGGTTTACGCCCTGGCCCAGCCGCCCTGCATCACGTGGCCAGCCTCGCTGAGAGGCGTGCGCCCGGCGCACCTGCTTGTGGCCAGCTTCTCTGAGACGCTCCGCGCCCTAAGCCCTAAATCGCAGAGAGCTCTGCACCCTAAAACCCTGACAGCCCTGAGCCCTGAACCCGCACCTGCGTGTGGTAGTTCAGGTCCGTCTCGAAGCCGAAGCTCTTCGAGCCCCGAGCCCTAAACCCTTAATCGCAGAGAGCCCTGTGCCCTAAACCCGCACCTGCGTGTGGTAGCGCAGGTCCGTCTCGAAGCCGAAGCTCTCGACGACCGGCAGGAAGGCCTTCACCAGGAAGATGGGCGTGCCGGGGCGCGGCACATCCGCAGTCACGTGGCCCCTCCGCTTGCCCAGCACCGTGTAGATCGCCGAGATGCAGTCTGCAGGCGGCACCAGGCGGTGAGCGTCGGACTTAAAACCCTAGGAGGTTACCCTAGGAGCCCCACATCCTATCATCGGTCCTGTGGCCCCTCTGCTTGACCAGCACTGTATAGCCGAGTTGCAGTATGCGGCAGGAGGCGAGGGGCGTCGGATTACAAACCCTAGGACATATGACCCGTAAGCCCTAGAGGCCCCAAGCCCTAAATCAGGTCACATGGCTCATCCTTTCGCCCAGCACCGCGCAGTTCGATGAGATGACAGAAACAGGAGTGCTGTATGCCCTAATGCTGGGAGTCAGCATCAAATGAGGTTGCATATATATCTGACAGCTATTTGCCAACGCCCCTCAAAACTGAAGCTTTGAAGACTTGAGGCCTTGATTGGGTCCAACAATATTGAAGCTTTGAAGACTTGAGGCATTGATTTGGTCCATCGCAATTGAAGCATTCAATAATTTCAACCTTGATTCGACCCCTCACAGTTGAAGCTTTGAAGAAATTAGGCCCTGTAATCACACACACCCCCCGATGCCCTTTGCCCCATCCCACCCAGCCCACAAGCCACGCACCGGCAGGCGTCTGTATCTCGACATAGTAGATGGGCTCCATGAGAGTTTAGGGTTTGAGGTTATACTAAACACTAAACCCCGCCCACACGCCACGCACCGGCAGGCGTCTGGATCTCGACGTAGTAGACGGGCTCCATGAGGCGCGGCGTGGCCATGAGGAACGCCGAGTAGCAGACGCGGCGCGCGGTGGGGATGATCTGGCCGCCGCCGCGGTTCAGAGGCTCAGCCGCCACCGTGGCATCCACAATCTTGAACTTGACGTTGCGGATGGGCTCGTCGCAGAGCGGCCCCTCGCGCGTGCCCCACTGGAAGCCCTGCGCGGCGCGGGGCAGACGGGGAGGGTTTAGGGTCCGGGGCAGACGGGGAGGGTTTAGGGTCCGGGCCAGACAGGGAGGGTTTCGAGTCCGGGGCAACGGATGTTTGGCGTCCAGGGCAACGGAGGTTTGGGGTCCGGGGTTTAGGGCTTAGGGTTTAGTTCAGGAGTAACCGGGGGGGCAGACTAGATATCGGCAGCATCGGCACACCCTCCTTGCGCTGGAATGGCGAGCCAGCGCTTCCCGGGGCGACCTGACCTCCGGATACAGAGCCGCTGCCTCTCACAACAGAAGGCAGCCACTTGCGCCCTGGGCTCTAGACCCTGAGCCGTGCACCCAAGGCTGTCTATGTCTGTCTACGTCTAGGGCACGACCAGGGTTTTCAGCGCCAGCGCTTCGCCCCACTTCAGTCCCTCCTAAACCCTGGCAGGGCCCACACCTCGACCTAATGTAGTCTATAAATAGGGGTGGGGTTTAGTACAGTTCGGCATTTTCGGATGTCCCACCCGGCCAGGGCACTCAGGGTTTAAACCCTACCAAAGGCTGTACCCCACTAATCTCTCTTCTCTCTCTTCTCTCTCTTCTCTCTCTTCTCTCTCTCTCTCTCTCTCCCTCTCTCTCTCTCTCTCCCCCTCTCCCCTCTCTCTCTCTCT
>JBBAPY010000362.1:0-2230 GCA_040400635.1 Rhodoferax sp. | reverse complement strand
CGATTTGGTGCGTGCGGGCAAGGTACGCTACCTTGGCTTATCGGAGGCGGCCCCTGCCACCCTACGGCGCGCCCATGCGGTGCATCCGATTACCGCTTTACAAACTGAGTTTTCACTGTTTAGCCGCGAGCCCGAGGAAGGCCTACTCGATGTCGTGCGCGAATTGGGTATTGGATTTGTAGCGTACAGCCCAATTGGGCGCGGCTTTTTGAGCGGTGCCTTTCGCAGCCCGGATGACTTTGCAGCGGACGACTACCGCCGCCACGCACCACGTATGCAGGGCGAAAATTTTCAGAAAAATCTGGCGCTGGTCGATCAGGTGCAAGCCTTTGCCCGCCAATTGCATTGCACTTCTGCGCAATTGGCACTGGCTTGGGTGTTAGCCAAAGGCACGGATATCGTCCCTATACCCGGTACCAAACGAATCAGCCTGTTAGAAGAAAACGTGGCCTCGTGCGCTCTCCACGTGCCGCCGGAGATCATGGCGGCATTGGATGTCGTGCTACCTGTTCGCGCCGCAGCGGGTGAGCGCTATGCCCCAGCGTCCATGAAATCGCTAAATCTTTAAATCAGGCCCGAGGCGATATTGATGGTCAATGCCAGCACCGTCGTGTTAAAGAAGTAGGCCAGTGCGCAATGCAGCAAGCCGGTGCGGCGCATGGCACGGCTGGAGAAGCTGACATCGGCAGTTTGGCCCGATGTGCCGATGACCACCGAGAAATATAAAAAGTCGCCGTAGTCAGGCGCTTGGCCGCCGGGAAACTCCAGTCCCACGGGCAGGCCGCGTATTTCGTTCAGGTAATAGTCGTGCGCGTAATGCAACGCAAACATCACCTGCGTAAAACTCCAAGACGTTAAAATCGTCATCGCCGCCAGCGTGATATGCGCAATCTTGAGCTGGCCGTGCAAGTTTTTGACCACGCCCAGTTCAAACACAATGGCGGCCAGACACATCAGAGCCGACACCATCACCAGTGCCAACACCGCAAAGCGCCCTGGGTCTTGATGCACCGCACGCGAACGCAACTTTTCCGGCGAGGACCAAAACATCAGATGTATCGCCAAGGCCAAATACAGCAGCGCACCGGCATTCCACCCCACGATCGCGCGCGTCACTGCGTGTAAGGCCAAGTCGACCGGCAGGCACCATGCCGTTACTATGCCTACGGCCACGCTCAGCGCCAAGCGTGGCCGCGCAGCCATCACCCGCAGCGGGTGGGCCAATCGCAGCAAGATTCGGCTAGGGATGCGGCGCGTCATTTTGATCTCCACAGGGCGATAGCCAGCGCCACCCAACCCGCCATAAACGCCATGCCGCCATACGGTACCAAAGGGCGTAACAGTTCTATACCGTGTAACAGGCGCAGCTCGACATTGAGGCTGAAGAGAAGGGTGCCCACAACGAACAATGCACCTGTCGCCATCATCCAAGCATCAATCCCGCCTTGGCGCGCCAGCACGACCAAGACCAGCAAACCCAATGCATGAAAACGCTGCATGTCCAGCGCCCAGGCCAGGGCCTGCGCGTCCTGCGCCGCCAGCGTCAACCCGTGCGCCGCTATCGCACTCACACCGATAGACAGGGCCGCGCTGACGCAGGCAAATACTAGGAAAAACCGTAGTGCTGAGCTCATGAACGGCGCGGCATCATGGACAGCAGCGTGCCGTCTTTGCGAACATAGTGGTGGTATAAGGCCGCCGCAGCATGCAACCCGGCAAGCCAGACAATTGCATCGCCCAGCAAGGTATGCAGCTCGGCCACCCAGGCCCCTAATGCGTGGTCTAGCGCGAGTTGCGGTGCTAACTCCAAGCCCAGCAGCAGGCCTACGCTATGGCCTTCCAGCCAGGCGCCGCCGATCGCGGAAAGCGGCACCGCAAACAACAAAAGATACAAGGCCCCGTGACCCCACTTGGCCGTGCGCAGCATCCAGGCCGGCATTGACGCGAACGCGGGTGGTTGGTGACCTAGGCGCCACAACAGGCGCAACACACTCAAGCCCAGCACCAGCAAGCCCAGCGAACTATGGACATGCCGCTCCCATTCCCGCGCTTGCGAATACACACTTGCCTCTGGGCCGCCGGGCCCCATCACAAAAGCGGCGAGTACCAGCACGGCAACCAGCCAATGAAAAACCTGGGCAGTGGGGGTGTATTGAGAGGTGGTGGCGGTCATTGCAAGGGCGATGTCCCGAACTCAGTTGCAGGTTTGAGTCGGTGGACATGATTATTA
>JBBAPY010000361.1:0-2244 GCA_040400635.1 Rhodoferax sp. | reverse complement strand
TCTCTCCTCTCTCTCTCTCTCTCTCTCTCTCTCTCTCTCTCTCTCTCTCTCTATCTCTCTCTCTCTCTCTCCGTGTGTGTGCGTGTCTGCAGGTCGCGCACTTCAAGTTCAAGCCCATCTGCATCCCGGGCGGCGCCTTCAACGCCACGTACACGGTCGTCCTGTCGCGGCTGCCGGAGAAGTTTCCCTTCTACTCGCAGCTGCAGACCAAGGCCGGAGTCAAAGAGATCAGCGCTGGCGTCAGGATCAGCTTCCGTGCGTGCCGCGTCGGGGAGATCTACGACTTCTTCACCAAGGACAAGGACACGTGCACAGTCTGCCAGGACAGCTACCAGCTCTTCCCGAACGAGGACCTGTCAATCCTCAGCTGCAAACCCTGTCCCGCCGCGGCTCAGCAGTGCTTTTCGGACCAGATCATCCTCTGGCCCGGCACGTGGCGCTGGAACCACTACGCCGCCACCATCTGTGAGTTCGCACCACCGTCCGCTAATGAATCGTCTCTCACACTCTCACACTCACGCTCACACTCACACTCTCTCGCAGTCGACTGCCCGTTCACGAAGTTCGGCTGCGCGGGGGGCAATGTCAGTGGCTCGGCCGTCTGCAACGAGGGCTACAGCGGCCCGCTCTGCGGCATCTGCAACTGGGGCTACTTCAACAGCGCCGACGGCACCAAGTGCAGCGTGTGCGAGACCAAGGGCATCCTTTCGACGGCGCTCATCGCCATCATGTGCGTCATTGGCGTTCTTCTCTGCTACGCCATCTTCGCGCTCATAAATTTTGCGATTTCGCGCAAGATGAGCATCACCGACGCCATCTTCCACATCGCCTCGGGCGGCGACCAGGAGGACGAAAACAGAGTCTTGACCAAGGAAGAGCGGCGCGCCAAGAAGAGCCGCCGCTCCTGGATCTCCCGCGCAAAAATCATGATCGCCACGTACCAGGTCGTCATCGCGACGCCCGGCACATTCAACATCAAGTTCGGCCCCGCCATGACCAACTTCATCAGCGCCATGAAGGTGGTCAACTTCGACTTCGTCTCGTTCGTGCCCGTGCAGTGCTTCTCCGTCTTCCACTACGTCGCCTCCATGGTCACCAGGTGCGTCACGGAAGCTCGCACTATTCGTCCTGCTCGGGATTATTTGATTTTCGTTAGTGTTATCGTCTTGTCATCGTCATCGTCATCGCCGTCGGCTTCCTTGCACTCACCCTCGCACTCGATCCGCCCCTCCCCTCCCCTCCCCGATCAGCTCTGCCCTCCCGCTCGGCGCCGTGGCCTCCTTCGTGGTCCTCTACAACCTGCAGGTCTGGCTGAAGCTGAGCGCCGAGCAGGACCGCATGCGCCGCCGCACGGGCATCGGCGCCATCATGCAGCGCTACCTGATGGTCGGCACCGCGCTCATGTCCTTCATGCTCACAGCCACCACCGCCAAGGTCTTCAAGATCTTCAATTGCTTCGACGTCGACCCCAACCTCGAGGCGGGCGACGGCTTGCCGCACAGGTTTCTCGTGGTCGACATGGCGGTGGACTGCAACTCGAGCGAGTACAGCCTCGGCTTCAACTGGGCGCTGCTTATGATCCTCTGCTACCCGGTCGCCGTGCCCATCACCTTCTTCCTGCTCCTGTACTTCAATCGCCAGGAGATCTACGGCCGCGGCCTCCGCAATCGGGCCCTCGAGATCGGCGACGAGATGGAGCAGAAGACGACCGACGCCGAGCAGACGGAGGCCAAGCGCCAGGCGAGACTGCTTCGCGACAAGTTCGAGAAGATGAACCTCGCTGGCGGCGGCGTGGTCGACGGCCTGACCTTTCTCTACGAGCAGTACAAGCCCGAGCTGATGTACTGGGAGCTGGTCGAGGTGGCGCGCAAGCTCTGCCTCACGTCCATCGTCTCGGTGCTGCGGCCGGGCTCTCCCCTGCAGTGCAGCTTCAGCGTGCTCCTGTCCATCGTCTTCCTCAAGCTGTACAACTCGTGCTGCCCGTTCGTGGAGGACCTGGACAACATGACGGCGGAGATGGGGCAGTACCAGACCTTCGTGACGCTCTTCGCGGTGCTGGTGATCAAGCAGTCCTCCCTGGGCGACCCCGACGAAAACCACCTGCTGTACTCGTTCGTGGACTTCTGCCTGGTCGGCATCAACATGCTCATGATCGCCGTGCTGGTCTCGATCGCGTGGCAGGAGCGTCAGGAGAATCTGCGCATCGCCAAGCTCGAGAAGGAAAAGAAGGAGCAGGAGGAGGAA
>JBBAPY010000360.1:0-2248 GCA_040400635.1 Rhodoferax sp. | reverse complement strand
CAGTTGACCCATGCGCCGCGCAAAGCTGCCATCGCCATGGGCCACATGCAACTCATCAAAGAGCCTGCCAGCGCGCACGTACAGCACCGAGAAGCCAGCGCGCGCCGCCTGGTGTGCCAATGCACATCCAAGCCAGGTCTTGCCGCAACCCGTGGCACCGGTGATCAGCAGATTCTGGGCGTTGCGTAGCCAGTCTCCACCGGCCAATGCCGCCACCAAGGAGCGATCCAGGGATCGGCTGGCGCGCCAATCAATGTCCTCGATGCAGGCGCTGCTGACCTTGAGTTTGGCGGCCTTGAGCAGGCGCTCCACCCGGCGGTTATCGCGCCAGGCAAGCTCACGCTGCACCAGCAGGGAGAATCTCTCATCAAAGCCCAGCGCAGCCGCGCAAGTGCTGGTGGCTTGTTCTTCGATGGCGCGCACCATGCCGTCCAGGCGCAGGCTGCGCAGTTGAGTGAGGGTGTGTTCGTTCATGGGAATCCTGATCAGTTTGGGGTTGTGGGGTTTTGGGGTTGAAGGCTTGAGCCCTTGGATTGCCGATGCCGAGCGCAGTGAATGCAGTCAGTGCAATCAATGGAAATACTCCGAGCCACGGATGTTTTCGTGGATGGGCAGCGCGCCTGGCGTCGTGCTTGGCAAGTTGTGCTGGCGGTCCAGCCCGCTCTTGAGAATCGAGGCCACGCTGCGGTAGGTCAGCGAGCGAATGGCCACCGCACGGGTGCACGCCGCCTCCAGACGTGCTGGCGTGTATTCACGCCCCAAGCGCTGCAAGCCCAGACACGCCCGGTAACCCTGCTCCGGGTGGGCACGGTGTTCGAGTTGCCAAGTGACGACCTGTGCGGTGCTCACACCAATGCGCAGACCCCAGTCGATGAGCTTTTGTGGTGTCCATTCCAGGTGGGCACGGTGCGAGGCGGGCATGTGCTCAGGCATAGTGGTGTGGTGGCCCTTGCGGTGACTCAGGGCGTGGCAGGCCACGCGCTTGTTCGATGAGAAGCACTCCACCAGCGTGGCCGTCACGCGCAGTTCCACCGTGGTGCGCACCAAGGTGTGTGGCACGCTGTAGTAGTGGGCCTCGAATTCAACGTGGTAGTCGATGTTGACCTTGGCGGATTTCCAGCGAAAGATTTCAAAGCGCTTGAGCGGCAGTGCTTGCAAGGCGGGAGCATCAAGCTGCTCGAAGGCGCTACGCCTGCAGCCGGGCAGCTTTTTGAAGGCGCGTTGGTTGAGGTCGGTCAGCAGCAGGGCAATGGCGCAGTTGAGTTCCACAAGCGTAAAGAACTTGCGATTGCGCAGGCGCGCCAGTATCCAGCGCTCCACCACCAAGACGGCGTTCTCGACCTTGGGTTTGTCTCTGGGGTGGGCGGGACGCGCGGCCAGCAGGGCGCAGCCGTAGTGGGCTGCGAATTCTTCATACAGGCGGTTGTTTTGCGGGTCATAGCGGTCCGGGTTCTTGACCAGTGCGCGGGTTTGATCGGGCACGATCAGGCGCGGCACGCCACCGAAGAACTCCAGTGCCAGCACCTGGGCACCGATCCAGTCGGCGGTAGTCTGGCGCGCGGTGGCACAGGCAAAGGTGTAGTTGGAGGCGCCAAAGGTGGCCACGAAGATCTGCGCCCTGGTGATCTCGCCGGTGACCGCATCAACGATGGAAACGGTTTGACCGGCGTAATCGACGAACAGCTTCTCACCGGCAATGTGGATTTGGCGCATGGAGCGTTTGAGGCCCATCGCCCACTCACGGTACTTGACGCAAAAGCTGGTGTACTTGAAGGCCAGATCGTTGTCTCTGAAGTATTCCTCCCACAGCAGTTGCAGGGTGACACCGGCACGTTTGAGTTCTTGGTGCACGCTGGCAAAGTCAGGCGCCAGTTGTTTGCCGTTACGCGGTAACGCAGGGCGGTACAGGCGGGCCTGAAGTTCTTCATCGCTGAGGGTTTGGGCAGCTGCCCAGTCAACCCCGGCCACGCGGGCCAGCGACATGTACTTGCCCACCACGCTTTTGGATATCTTGAGGGTGCGGCCGACCTCGTGGTAGCTCAGGCCTGCAGATAAGTGCAGGCGCAGGGATTCTCGTATTTGACGCATGGTGATTCTGTTGGTTGGCATGGGCTCATTCATAAAAGAGTGGCGAGCCTATGCCGGTTTCAAAAAATCACTTGTGCGTATCCCCCAAAAATATCGTCCACGATCACGCTGAAACAGCGTCCACGATC
Organism: Rhodoferax sp.; assembly: GCA_040400635.1. GTDB lineage: Bacteria > Pseudomonadota > Gammaproteobacteria > Burkholderiales > Burkholderiaceae_C > Allorhodoferax. Next base: position 32 of record JBBAPY010000360.1, on the reverse strand, counting down.
AATTTGAAATGCCGTCCACGATCACGCTGAAA
>JBBAPY010000359.1:0-2269 GCA_040400635.1 Rhodoferax sp. | reverse complement strand
CTCTGGCTGGTATAGGCAATGCGCCAGGGGATAGCGGCGGCATCCAGCGCGGCCAAAGCATGCTCTCGAAACACACAGCCCTCGGGAAACAGTGCCAATGGCAATGGCGTCTCTTGGTGTGCCAGATGCTGGCGCGAACCGGCCCAGACCAAGCGTTCGGTACGCAAGACCTTGCCGCGCCGACGCTCTGGCTGGCGGGTGATGAGGGCCACATCCAGCTCGCCCGCCTCCACACGGTCCAGCAGTGCGCCACTCAAGGCGCCAATCACTTCCAATTGCACGCGCGGATAGGCGTGGGCAAAGTGTGTGAGCACCCCGGGCAAAAATTGGTGGGCATAGTCATCGGGCATGCCCAGACGGACATGGCCCACGGCATGGGGTTGGTTCATCGCGACCAGGGCTTCCTCATTGAGTCGGATCATGCGCCGCGCGTAGTCCAGCAGCACTTCGCCCTCTTCAGTCAAGCGGATCTTGCGCTTATCGCGCTGCAACAAGGCATGGCCTGTTAGGTCTTCCAGTTTGCGCAATTGCATGCTGACCGCCGACTGCGTGCGGCACAGGTAGACCGCCACGCGCGTGAAGCTGCCGCTATCGACCACCGCGGTAAAGGCCTGCAGCAGGGCCAAGTCAAGGTATTTCAGCATTGCAGCCTCTTTTATCAAGATTCTTGATACCCAGCATAACAATTATTCGTTTGCGTTCAGATTGGCAAGCGCCTACATTGGTCTTGCGCATCCTTGCGGATGCGAAGTGATGCACCGCAATCCACCCACCTTAGAGGAGACCTTCGCCATGTTCCATTCCACTGACACCCCCCCGGCGCTGGACCGCCGCCAACTCCTCAGCGGCGCGGCGGCGCTGGGCTTGGTCGGTTCGCTGATCGCCCTGCCCGCCCAGGCCCAATCCAGCCCGAAAAAAGGCGGTACGCTGCGCCTGGGCATGGAAGGCGGCTCCGCCTCTGACAGCCTGGACCCGCGCACCTATGCCGACTCCATCCCCATCAGCTACAGCCTGATGTTTTGGAACCAGTTGGTAGAAATCGACGCTAAAGGTAATGCCACCCCAGAACTGGCCGAAAGCTGGGAGTCCAAACCCGGCGCTGCTGAATGGATTTTCAATATCCGCAAAGGGATCACTTTCACCTCCGGAAAAAGCTTAGATGCCGATGATGTGATTTACTCCATCAATATGCACCGTGGCGAGACCAAGTCACCGGCCAAAGGCATTCTGGAGCCCATAACCGATATCAAAAAGCTCGGTTCGCACCAAATTCAGATCACCATGAAATCGGGCAACGCCGATTTGCCTTTTGTGCTGTCGGACTACCACCTGCTGATCGTGCCCAATGGCACGACCGACTTCTCCAAGCCCGACGGCACCGGCGCTTACACCCTGGTGGAATGGACGCCGGGCGTACGTATTCTGGCCAAGCGTAAGCCGGGCAATTACTGGAAAACCGGGCGCGGAAACTTTGACAACATCGAGCTGCGCTACATCGGCGATTCGGCCATCCGCACCCAGGCGCTGCTCACGGGACAGGTCGATGCGGTGAACCGCCTCAACCCGAAAACCGTAGCACTGCTATCCAAAAACAAAGACATCAACATCACACGCACCAAAGGCACCGGCAACCGCTACGGCTTTGTCGCCTTGCTCGATACCGACCCCTATAAAAGCCATGACCTGATGTTGGCCTTGAAATACGGCATCGACCGGCAAAAAATTATCGACAACGTGTTTTCTGGTTACGCCTCTATGGGCAACGACCAGACCGTGGGCCCGGCAGACCGTTTTTACAACGCTGCGCTCAAAGCCAAAAGCTTTGACGCGGACAAGGCCGCTTTCCACTTCAAGAAAGCTGGCGTCAGTATGCCGCTGGAAGTGCAAGTCTCCGATGGTTGCTACTCGGGCGCCGTAGATTCGGGCGTGATGTACCAGGAGTCGCTGAAAAAAGCCGGCATCAATATCGACGTCAAACGCGTCTCGGGCGACGGCTACTGGGACAACGTCTGGATGAAAGCACCGTTTTGCTCGGTGTTCTGGGGCAACCGCCCCACGGCCGACTTGCAAATCTCCACCCAGTTCCTGGGCGGTGGCGCCTGGAACGACACCCACTTCAAGAGTGCCGCCATGGACAAACTGGTCATTGCAGCGCGTATTGAGCTGAACGAAGGCAAGCGCCGCGAGATGTACGCCGAATCGCAACGCATTATTTCGGAAGATGCCGGCATGGTGTGCTTTGCCGTTGGCGACCAAATGGATGGCGGCA
>JBBAPY010000358.1:0-2278 GCA_040400635.1 Rhodoferax sp. | reverse complement strand
AATTTCCGAATGCTGACGCGTTAAGCGTGTTAGCTTCACCCTGTTTTTTAACGGCCCTTTAGTGGAGGTTTTCTCGATGTCCAAATACGTATTTAGCCTGACCCTGGTGGCGCTGGCGCTAGCCGCATGCGGCAAAAAGGAAGCGGCAGCGCCCGCGTCGGCCCCCGCTGCCAGTGCCCCGGCGGAGGAAAAAGTCCTCAATATTTACAACTGGCCGGACTACATCCCTGAGGGCATGATTGCCGCCTTCGAAAAAGAAACCGGCATCAAAGTCAACTACGACACCTTTGAAACCAATGAAGCGCTCAATGCCAAACTGGTGGCAGGCAATACCGGTTACGACATTGTGGTGCCGGGCACGGCATTCAGTCCGGCCCAGGTGGAAGCCGGCTTCTTTCAGCCGCTGGACCGCGCCCAGCTGAAAAACTACGGCAATCTGGATGGCGACATCATGGCGGCACTGGCCAATGCGGATTCAGGCAACCAGCATTTGGTGCCCTGGGCCTGGGGCTTTACCACCGTGGGTATCAACCGGACCAAAGTGGAAAAAGCCTTGGGGAAAATGGTGATGCCCGAAAACGCATGGGATTTGGTCTTTAAGCCTGAATACACCTCCAAGCTCAAGTCCTGCGGGATCGCCTACCTGGATTCGCCCACTGAGATCATTCCTCCGGCGCTGCACTACATCGGTAAAGACGCTTATTCCAATGACCCTGCAGACCATAAAGCTGCAGTCGATATGCTCGCCAAGGTACGCAAAGACATTCGTATCTTTAGCTCCACCATGATCGACGATATTGCTGGCGGCAAAGCCTGCGTAGTAGTAGGTTGGTCTGGCGACGTCAATATCGCTGCCGGTCGCGCTAAGGAAAACGGTTCCAAAGACGTGATCGAAGCGCTGCTGCCAAGCACCGGTGGCCTGATCTTCTTTGACACCATGGCGATCACCAAAGACGCCAAGCACCCGGGCAATGCGCACGCCTTCATTGACTTCTACCTGCGCGCCGAGAGCGGCGCCCAGGTGTCCAACGAAATGAGCTATCCCACAGGCAACAAAGCGGCTATGGAAAAAATGAAACCCGAAGTGGTCGGCAATAAGACCATCTTCATTGAGCCAGCCGTGGCCGCCAAAATGGTTAAACCGGGCAAGTTCACCAACGAGGGCCGTGAGGGCATGGCCAGCGCGTTTACCAGCTTCAAAAAAGGCAAGTAATTGCGCGCGCCTTAGGCACTAGGACTGTTCTATGCATGGCGTGAACAGTCCTTTTTTATTGCCTGCGGTCTGACTGCTCCACCATGCATTTTTTTGCCGGTTTGCTCCAAGGTCTGCCCGCACCGGGTCGAAGGTTTGTCATTGGCGTGCCCATGGCCTGGCTGCTGTTTTTCTTCATGCTGCCTTTTTTGGTGTTGCTCTACATCAGCTTTGTGGACATGGGCAATGACATCCATCCCTTCAAGCCGCTGTGGGATGCGCAGGCCGGGGTACTGCACCTGAAGTACGAGAACTACAGCAGCATCTTTGCCAGTGCAGAGGGCGGCGGTCTGGTGCAGACCATTTATGTCGAGGCCTATCTACGCTCATTGGCGTATGCCTTGTGTACGGCCATCCTGTGTCTTTTGCTGGGCTACCCTTTTGCTTACGCGATTGCGCGCGCTTCGCCGGCGGTTCGTCCGGGGCTGCTCATGATGGTGATGCTGCCGTTTTGGACTTCATTTTTATTGCGCGTATACGCATGGAAGGGCATATTGGCAGACCAGGGTGTGCTCAACCGCCTGTTCATGACGCTGGGCTGGGTGCAAGAACCGGTGCAAATGCTCTACACCGATGTCTCCATGCTGGTGGGCATGACCTATGTCTATTTGCCCTTTATGGTCCTGCCTTTGTATGCCACCTTGGTCAAGTTGGACATGCGCTTGCTCGAAGCTGCGCACGACCTGGGCGCCTCGCCTTTCAAAGCCTTTTGGTTGGTGACCGTGCCCTTGTCGCGGGCCGGCATCATCGCCGGTTTTATGTTGGTTTTCATTCCAGCCGTGGGCGAGTTCGTAATCCCATCGCTGCTGGGTGGGCCGGAAAACATCATGGTGGGCCGCGTGGTCTGGGACGAAATGTTCACCAGTAACAATTGGCCACGCGCCAGCGCCTTGGCTGTGAGCATGATCGCGCTCATTGTGGTTCCGTTGGCCCTGTACTACCGCTCGGCGGCCCAGGCTACGCCCGGTAGAGCCTAGGAAGCGCCATGTACCGGTTCCTACAAGACTACTTCGGCCGGGCCTGGAT
>JBBAPY010000357.1:0-2282 GCA_040400635.1 Rhodoferax sp. | reverse complement strand
CGGCTCCTGGCAGGACCTCACTCGAAAATATTGGATGTGAATACATCCGGATGATGCCCTCCCCCCCCATGCATCTCGATGTGAATGCATCCGGATGAAACCCACGGGTCGTCGAGAGCAACTGAGATCCTGGCAGGGCCTCCCCCTAAAATCTGTGATGTAAATGCATCCGGATGATGCTCGTGGATGGCCGCCATGAGCTCGTGGGGCAGCAAGATCTTCTGGTGCGCCTGCACCGTGTGCAGCGGCGGTTTCCGCACCCAGATATCGATGTTGTTGAGAGCTGCGTGAATCTCCGGCTTCCGGAGGCGGTACTGCACGAGGTCTCTGTGGCAGTTGTTCGGCATCGTGCCGTGCGACCCTATGGATGCCAGAAGTTGGAGCTCCCGGTGCCCGGCTCCGTCGGCCACGGCTGCCTCCGCGAACCTCTGGATCTGCAGAGCGGACATGTCGCCCCAGACCCAAGAGTTCAGCAGCAGAGCCGCCAGCCTCGAAGGAGTCTCCGGCTGGGCATCGGCAAGGGCAGCAGCAGCGATCCGGGCATGTAGCCCACCTCTCACCTGGGGAGGCATTGGGCGGCAACCTTGGCTTGGACCTGCAAGTCTGCGATGAAGGAACGATTTTTGTTGACATCTGGAAGTAACTTATGGACGAAGGCGCATCTGGATGAGTACCTCCTTCTACGACCAACCATGTTGAGGAAGACACGCCTTGATGAACACGCATCTGGATGGATACAAATCTGAATACGCATACCGACATCCTGAGTGGCAAGGGCAACTTGTTCGGCATGGTTTCTCCGCCCACCACCGTCAGGATGGAAAGCTCAATGCTTCCGTGTAGATTCCCGCTTGCTCCACACATACACAAAGATCGATGACCACATGTGGAAACATCTCGATGAGCAGAGCAGGAGGGCGCGCTAACATTCAAAAGGGTCTCAGCACGGAGAAGGGCAGGGCATGGGGAAGGAGGAAGGGAGGGAGGGAGGAAGTGAGGGACGAGGAGGAAGGAAGGGATCTCCGTTGCGGAGATGCGGAGGTCTGCAGAACCGATGAGGAGCTCTCCGTTTGTTTCGGTGCGAGGCCAGCAACTCCCCATGCCGGGCTCCATTCTCAAAAGACAATTGCCGTGCTCCGGCTACTCGTCCAGATGCGATGCCTGCGCTGCGTGTCCAACTGTCGTATGTAACTCTCGGCGACCCTGCCTGCTGATGTTTTTGCTTCTGCTTGTGCTGCTGCTGGTGCTCTTGCTGCTGGTGCTGCTGCCGCTTCTGCTGGTGTCGCTGCTGCTGCTGCTGCTGCTGCTGCTGCTGCTGCTGCTGCTGCTGCTGCGGTTGGTACTGCTACTGTTGATGCTCATGCCCCATCATGCTCATGCTCATGCTGGTGCCCTGGTGGCCTGCCTACTCGAGCCCGGCCGCGACGACGGCCGCTTTGGCCGCCGCCTGGGCGGCGGCCTTGGCGGGGCCGTCATCGGCGCCGGCGACCTTCTGTGCCTTGAGCTCTCGGTGGTAGGCCCTGCTGTGCACGCACTTCCGTGTCGACTTGAGGGCACCAGGAACCTCGGGCTCCGCCCCGGGATTTGCTTTGGCCTTCGCCTTGGCCTTAGGCTTAGCCTTGGCCTTGGCCTTGGCCTTCGCCTTCGCCTTCGCCTTGCCCTCTGCCTTCGCTTTGGCCTTTGCCGTTTTCTTAGCCACGCGGCTGATCTGCTGGCAACCGGCCGGGTGCGGTGCCGCACGGGAGGCATCTGCGAGGTCGCCCTCTTCAAGCGAGGCATGCAAAGCCCGGCTCTGCTGCTGAGGCCTTGGGTTCATGTCCACCAAGAGAAAAGAAGGCAAGAGGTGCACCGGTGTCGTGGGGAAACGGAACTGGGCCGGTGGCTCGTAGGCCACCAGGGCCGTCGAGGCCTCCTGCACAGGGGGGACGGCCGGCCCGGCCACCGGGGTCATCCGTGCCTGTTCTTCGTGTCCATGATGAGCAGGAGCTTCCTCACCTCCCTCCTCCTCGGCATCCGGATCGGCATCGAAACGGATGGCGGCCAGCATCTGCAGGAGCACGGTCGCTTCCGACGGCAGAGCCTCCGGTGCATATCCCCACATCTGGAGGAACACATCTGGAGGAACACATCTGGAGGAGCAATCTCGATGAAGACATGTGGAGGGCCACATCTGGATGCACCCGTCTCGATGAGCACATCTGGATAATCATTGGCGGTGCTTCTCCCTCCCCCTCCCCCCCCCCTCCCCCCCCCCCCCCCCCCCCCCCCCCCCCCCCCCCCCC
>JBBAPY010000356.1:0-2316 GCA_040400635.1 Rhodoferax sp. | reverse complement strand
AAGCCTGGCTGACATAGCCCTTGGTGATATTTTTTTGAAACCACGGAAAAATCGTGCGAAACAAAGCCGGCGTGTCGCGAAACAAAGCGGTGTCAGCCACGCAGCCGGGGTAGAGGGTGTTAAACACAATGCCGGTGTCCGCGTGGTAGCGGTGGTGGAACTCTCGGCTCATCATCATGTTGCACAGCTTGCTGTCTTTATAGGCCTTGCCCGGCTTGAAAGGCTTGCCGTCGATCATGGCCACCGGGTCGCGAAAGCCGGCTTTGAGCCCCGCAAAGTCGCCCAAATTGGCTGGCGCGGGGATGGGCACTTTACCGCCGAACTCTTCGGAATTAGCGGTCACCGTGCCCAGCGTAATCAAGCGGCGCTGCGGGTGCTGCGAACGCTGCAAAGCCGGCAGCAGCAACTGGCACAACAAAAAGTGGCCGAAATGGTTGGTCGCCACGCTGATTTCAAAGCCCTCGGGCGAGCGCTGTGGCGCTTGCAAGCGCGGCAAATAAACGGCCGCATTGCACACCAGCGCATCCAGCGGCAAGCCGGTGGCGGCGAAGTCATGCGCACACTGGCGCACGGCGGCCAGCGAGCCCAGGTCCAGCTGCAGCAAGGTCACCACGCCCGGCGCAAGGCCCAGGTTCGCGCAGGCGCGCCGGGTTTTGTCCAAATCGCGGCAGGCCATGACGACATGCCATCCGCGCGCCACCAGCGCTTGTGTTGCATACAGGCCTACGCCCGAGGAAGCGCCCGTCACCATGGCGGTGGCTTGTGCTGAATCACTCACCGTTTTTCTCCGTCAAAAATTGCAGCACGCCGGGCAGTGCCTGCTGCGGGTTTTCTTCCATCGGCAAATGGCCCATAGGGTCCAGCGCCAGCAGTGTATTGCGGGCAATGCCCTGCTGGTAATCGGCCGCATTACTAAACGGAATCATGGCGTCTTGGCGCCCCCATACCAGCAGCGTGGGTGCACCAATTTTTTGCAGCAAAGGCAGTGGCTCGCGCAAGGTGGTTTGCTGCCAACGCGCCAATAGCGCGGTGCGGGCGCCAGGTGCGCGCATCAAGTCGTGGTAGCGGCTCAGGTTCTCCTCGCTCAAGGCCGCAGGGCTGAAGTAGCCGGGCTCCAGGTTCATGCGCAGCAGCCAACGCGGCGCAATCCAGCGCATCAGGCCCATGGTGGCGGGCACTTGCGCCGGTTGGCCGTAATCAAAGCCGGGGCTGGCAAAACCGTCCGGCGCCAGCAGCACCAGTTTGTCCACCCGCTCTGGCGCCGTCGCCGCAAGCGTCCAGGCGATACGCCCGCCAATTGAGTGGCCCAGGATGCTGACTTTTTGCAGCCCGCGCGCATCCAGCAAGGCCTGGATGAGGGCGATGCTGCGGGTGTCGCTGTAGTCATTGCCGGTGTCAGGCGGGCTCAGGCCGCTGCCAGGCAGATCCAGGCGCAGCACCCGCAAGTCTTTGGATAGGGTTTGTGCCCAAGGTTCCCAAGTGTGCAAGCTCGCGCCAAAACCGTGGATCAAGAGCACGGCCGGTGCGTCTTTGGGGCCGCTATCGCGCACATGCAGGCGCTGGTCCCGCACTTGCACCATGTCGCCGGGGGACTGCAAATACTGGCGCTCCAAGCTGGTACGGTCCAGGTCTGGCGTCCAAAGCGTCCACAGCGCCACTGCCAGCAGCAACACGACGATCACCAATGCAGTTTTCATATCTTGAAGCGGCAGGCTGTCATGCCCGCATCCTAACCAATCAGAGGCAGACAGGCTTTTTGCGTCTGAAAAATATGACACTTCCCAGTGTCCCCTGCGTAACGGAATTCGCCGCTAGGCCAAGGCCGGCTCCAGGCTTTCTGGCATCGCCTGCAGTGCCTGCGCGGCAATGACCAAGGCGCGCAGGCGCAGCGCCGGGTCGTATACATCGCAGACCAGCATCAGCTCGTCGGCCTGCGTGCTCTCGGCCAGGGCATGCAGACCCTCGCGCACGGTGTCGGGCCCGCCGACTACCGCGGCGCCTAAAAAGTCGGCAATCGCCGCACGCTCTTGCGGCAGGCAGTGGGCGATGAAGTTAGCCTCTGGCGGCTGCAAGCGGCGGCGCAACAATTCAAGAGCCGACGGATCCGGCGCTCCGACCTTTTTGCAACTTGGACTTATCCCTCACAAGAGGTTGCCTTGCGTAACCGCATCCCCATGGGCAAGGATACCTGAAAGCTAGCCGCGGTCAAAGTGCCCTGGCTCAAGTGCCTGCGAGCGCCCGCGTTCACACGAGGACCCTGGAGCTGATGTCGATGATCTCGAGCTCGAGCCCCACGCCGATGTCGACGATATCGAG
>JBBAPY010000355.1:0-2345 GCA_040400635.1 Rhodoferax sp. | reverse complement strand
GGTGGACTCGATGCGCACGCCGCGCAATGGTTCCAGCTTGGCTGCGCTCTTATCCTGTTCACTGGCAGACATCCCGGTGCTACTGGTCTTATCGCTGGCAGGAGCAGCGACCGGGGCAATGGTCTCGGGCTCCGCCGCGTGACCTGCTTTGATCCGCTGGTTGGCAGCATCCACAAAGCGCGTGATTTGTGCATCCTCACCCGCGACTGCCAAACGGTAATTGACGCGGCTAGCGGCTTGCACCAAAGCGGTGGAGGCCAAGTCTTTGCTATTGAGCATGACGCGCGGCGAAAAATTCATAAAGCCTGCGCCCCGGTCCGGCTCTATGACGATGATGGCCTGTACCTGCAAACTGCGCTCACCCAAAAGTAAGCTGTCACCCACGCCGATGCCCAGGGCATCGAGCAATTGCGCATCCACCCAAACCATGCCCGGCGCGGGTATCCCGCGTGCGGGCCGATCCGGCGCACCGGGTGCGTCCGCAATGCGCAAGGTGCCGCGCAGGGGATATCCGGGCTCCACCGATTTCAAGGCCACCAGCTTGCTGTTGCCGCCTTGTTCTTGCGTGGTGCGCGCCATCGTGGGAAAGCCTTGGGTGTTCACCATGGCCAGGCCCAGGGTTTGGGCTTTTTCCGCAAAGAAAGCGGGCGCCGGGCGGTCGCTGGCAATGACGGCATCGCCACCGAGCAACTGGCGCGCATCGCGCTGCAAACCCGCTTGCAAACGGTCGGCAAAAAATCCCACCGCGCTTAAGGCGGCGACCGCCAGTGTGACCGCCACCACGAGCAAGCGTAATTCGCCCGAGCGCACATCGCGCCACAAAGTGCGCCAACCCAGGGACCACATCGATTGCCTCATGTCGCTGCGGTCAAAAGCCGGGGCAGGGGTTGCCCGCCCAGCCAGGCCTGCAAGCATTGCAGCACACCGTCAGTGAAGGTTTGGTACACCGGCTCTACCACAAAGCCCAGGTGCGGTGTGAGCAAAAGGCGCGGGCAGTCGCGCAAGGCACTGTCCGCCGGCAGGGGCTCAATATCAAACACATCCAGAGCCGCCATGCCGATACGGCCAACGCGCAAAGCATGTACCAAAGCGCTGGTGTCTATCAAGGCAGCGCGCGAGGTATTGACGAGCAGGCTGTCGGGCCGCATTTGCGCAAGGCGTTCGGCATTGAGGAGATGACGGGTGGTGGCCGAGGGCACCAAATGCAGGCTCAGCACTTTGGCCCGCGAAAGCAATTCATCCAAGGACACGGCTTGTACGCCATGCGCAGCGGCGCGCTCGGGCGTCATATTCGGGCTCCAGGTCAGCGCCTGCATGCCCAAAGCCTTGCCGACCAAAGCCACGCGTTTGCCGATTTCACCCAAGCCGACCAAGCCCAGCACTTCGCCATGCAGCACGCCGGGCAATGCTTGCGGCGCGGCTGCGCGCCATTGGCCTTGCGCCAGTAAGGCGCTGTACTCGGCCAGTTGGCGCGTGGCCGCCAATATCAGCGCCCAAGTCAGCTCGCAGGTACTGTCTTTGGAAGGGCCCCATTCGGTGTGACTTACCGGTATGCCGCGTGCCGCCAGGGCCGCTGCATCCAGCCTGGTATTGCGCGAGCCAGTAAACACCAGGTAGCGCAGGCGCGGCAGTTGCGCAATCGTGTGTGCGTCCAGCGGTATGCGGTCACGCAGCAGCACCAGCACGTCGGCCTCTTGCAGGGCCGACAACAAGGCCGCGCCTTGCAATGGCTGGTGATGCACGGTTACCCGGGCGGCCTGGTCGATGGCTTGCCAATCGCCCAAGCGGCGCAGCGCTTGCTCGGCATCGCCCAGCACCACAATATGCGGCTTGTCCATGGCAGTACGCACCGAGTTAAGAGCGCGCCAAGGCGACCAGTGCCTGCACACCAGGCGCATCGCCCAGAGCCCATGCGGACTTGATCAAGTTCGCAGTTTGCGCTGTGCCAATCACGGCGTCGGACAGGCCATGGAATTTAGCCTCCAACTGCGCATCGGTCATCGGGTTTTGCAAAGAGCCGATTGCATGCTCCACGCGCACATGGGCGCGGCTGCCATCTTGCAAGACCGCCGTGATGTCGGCCGCTGCTTCATCAATGCTGTTATCGACGGTGGCAACGACTTTGCGGCGCAAGGCCACCATATCCGCACGGGTGACTACGGCATCCGAAAACTCGTCCTCGCCCGCGCAGCCAAAAGTCAAACCGGCAGCGCAGCCGTGGTAAATACTGAACTTGGCTTGCAGGCCATCGGCCGGCTCTTTTTTGCCGCAGAGTTCCAGCACTAAGGAATGCACTTTTATTTCTAAAGAGGAAATTTGCTCCGGGCGTACGCCCTGGGCGCGCA
>JBBAPY010000354.1:0-2359 GCA_040400635.1 Rhodoferax sp. | reverse complement strand
GCTTGTCGAAGGATGTCATGTGCGCTGCCCTTCGACAGGCTCAGGGCGAACGGGTTTGTGTGTGCGCGGCCCCGCGACAGACCTAGCCCAAGTTTGTCACTTTTAACGCTAAAGTTAAGCGGTATCACTCAAAAATCGGCGTGAATGCTGGGTTCTTGGTTTCGTATTGCTTGTAGTGCCATAATATTTTCACTGACCCTGAATAAACAACCATTTTTCAGGCAATATGTGTTCATGTTCATTCGCTGCACCAAAACCCGCAACCGCGCCAGCGGTGAGCCGTACACCACTCACCGCTTGGTGCAGAGCGTGCGCGTGGATGGCACCGTCAAGCAACAAACGCTGCTCAACCTGGGCAGCCACTTCGACCTGCCAAAAGCTCAGTGGTCCGCTTTCGCCGCGCGCGTCGATGAGTTGCTGCATGGGCAGTCTTCGTTGCTGGAGGCCTATTTGTCCGAGACCGAGCAAGCCATGGCGCAGCGCTTCACGGCGCAGTTGATTGCGCTGCGCTCAAAGCCTTTGAGCGATGTTCCTGACGCGTCAGGCAGCGATAAATCTTCCGAACCATCTGCAGCACCCGCAGCACAATCGAGTGTCCAAGGCAATCTGGCCGATCCAGCGGTCACGGCCTCGGCCGCCACTGACCCCGCAGTCACCGCCGCCGCCGAGCGCTTCCAGGAGGTGGACCTCGACACGATCGAGTTGGTGCGCCCGCGCAGCGTGGGCGTGGAGCACGCGGCACTGTCGGTGATGCGCGAATGCGGCTTCGAGGAGAAGCTGCAGGAGCTGGGCTTGAACCGCCCGCAGATCGCCGCTGTGCTGGGCAATATCGTCGCCCGCATCGCGCACCCTGCCAGTGAACTGGCCACGCACGGCTGGCTGCAGCAGACCTCCGCCCTGGGCGAGTTGATCGACTTTGACTTCGAGGGGATGGACCTGAACCGCCTCTACCGGGCCTCGGACACGTTGCACAAACACCAGGACGCCCTGCAAGACCACCTGTTCTCGCAGGCCCAAGCGATCTTCGGTCTGACGCAGACCATCACCCTGTACGACCTGACCAACACCTACTTCGAGGGCAGCTTGGCGCGCAGCAGCAAGGCTCAGCGCGGGCGCAGCAAAGAGAGCCGCAGCGACTGCCCGCTGGTGACCCTGGCCATGGCGCTGGACGTCAGCGGCTTTGCTCGTCGCACGCAAGTCTTCGCCGGCAACGTCAGCGAGCCCGCCACGCTGGCGCAGATGATCCGCGACATGGGTGCGACCAAAGGGGCCACCCTCGTGATGGATGCGGGCATCGCGAGCGAAGCCAACCTGGCCTGGCTGCGCGAGCAGGGACTGCACTACATGGTCAAGGGCCGCCTGAGTGCGCGTCAGTTTGATCCGCAAGGGGCCACCGAACTGTCCACCGCCGGGGGCGATAGGGTCAAGATTCAGCGCGTGATGGACGCGCAGGGGCACGCGCTGCTGTATTGCCACTCGCCCGCGCGCGAGGAGAAAGATCGCGCCATCGACACCGCCAAGACGGCGGGCTTTCTGGCCGCGCTGGAGCAGCTGCAACTGGGCCTGAGCAAGCCGCGCGGCACCCGGGATGTCGGCAAGATCATGGAACGCATCGGGCGCGCCAAGCAGCGCTTCTCACGCGCCGCGCAGCACTACGAGGTGGAAATCACGCAGGACGCCGACCGCAGCGAAGTCACCGCCATCACCTGGAGCCTGCACCAAAAAGCAGGCAGCGCGGCCCAGTACCCCGGCGTCTACTGCTTGCGCACGACCTTGGTCGACCAAGACGACGCGACGCTGTGGCGAACCTACACGCTGCTGACGGATTTGGAGTCGGTGTTCCGCTCGCTCAAGACCGATCTGGGCCTGCGCCCGGTCTTCCACCAAATCGACAGACGCATCGAAGGCCACCTCTTCATCAGCGTGCTGGCCTATCACTTTGTGCACATGCTGCGCATGAAACTCAAAGCGCAAGGCGTGGATGCGAGTTGGTCCACGCTGCGCGACACCCTGACGGTGCAGCGGCGTGTGACGCTGACGATGAAGCGCCGCGACGGCCGCACCGTGCATGTGCGCAAGGCCACCCGGCCCGAGCCGCGCCACCACGAGCTGAGCAAGATCTTGGGTCTGCAGCCCAACCCAGGCGGCACCCAGCGCACGCTGGTGTAGCAGCACCCCCCACTCAAAGGCAACGCGGTATGACACAAATGTAGTGCCATACACGCGGAAATTCGTCTCTAAGTTGTTGATTCAATTGAAGGGTTCGGAGTGAGGTGACAAACTTGGGCTAGCGGCGCAGTAAATAGATGTCCATCAGCCAGCCGTGCGAGGCACGCGCTGCGGCGCGGGCTTGGACGAT
>JBBAPY010000353.1:0-2363 GCA_040400635.1 Rhodoferax sp. | reverse complement strand
GTCTGCCCACGGCGCTGCCCTTTCTCATGTCGGCGCTGAAGGTCAATGCCACGCTGGCGTTGATTGGCGCCATCGTGGCGGAGTTTTTCGGCTCGCCCACCTCGGGCCTGGGTTTTCGTATTTCCACCGAGGCCACGCGCATGAACATGGGCCTGGTCTGGGCTGCGGTCGCGGTGGCGGCGGTCACCGGGTCGGCGGTGTACGCGCTCTTGGTCTCTATCGAAAAGCGCGCAGCCTTCTGGCACCCGTCGGTGCGAGGTAAAAAATGATGGCTGCTTCAAATTGTTTTCTTGTCCGGGTGGACAAGACTGCGTCCCCGGCTTACCCTTCGCGGGCGAGCTGTTTTTCCCCTGTGTCCTTAACCCTAGGAGTTTTTCTATGAAGATGCGTTTGAAACTAAGTACCACCCTGGCAGCGGTATTGCTGTCGATGGGTGCGGTCGCGGCCCATGCGGCTGACAAAGTGACGATTCAACTCAAGTGGCTTCCGCAAGCGCAGTTTGCAGGCTACTACGTGGCGCAGGCCAAGGGCTATTACAAAGACGCAGGCCTGGATGTCACCATCAAGCCGGGCGGCCCCGATATTGCACCCACACAAGTGATCGCCGGCAAGCAAGCCGACATCGTGGTGGACTGGATGCCCTCGGCCCTGGCCGCGCGCGAAGCCGGTGTACCGCTGGTCAACGTGGCCCAGGTGTTCAACCAATCTGGCCTGATGCTGACCTGCAAAAAGTCCAGCGGCGTTTCCACACCCAAAGACCTCAAGGGCAAAACCCTGGGCGTCTGGTACGGCGGTAACGAGTACCCCTTCCTCAATTGGATGACCAAGCTGGGCTACAAAACCGACTCGGACATCAAGATCTTGAAGCAAGGCTTTAACGTCGATCCGCTGTTGCAAAACCAAGCCGCTTGTATCTCCACCATGATTTACAACGAATACTGGCAAGTGGTCGATGCGGGCGTCAAGGAAAGCGAATTGGTCACCTTCTTCTATGAAAAAGAAGGCGTCGCTTCGCTGGAAGACGGCTTGTATGTGCTGGAATCCAACCTGAAAGACCCGGCCTTTGTGGCCCGCATGGCCAAGTTCGTCAAGGCCAGCCTCAAAGGCTGGAATGACGCGGTGAAAAACCCCGCTGAAGCGGCCAAGATCGTCGTCGCCGGCGACACCTCGGGCAGCGCCAACGAAGCTGTGCAAAAGCGCCAAATGGAAAACGTGGCTAAGTTGATCACCAACGCAGGCACCGCCAAGATGGGCTACCTGGAGCCTGCCGCTTTCGAGCGTACGGTCAAAGTGCTGCTGTCCAGCGGCAGTTCTCCCGTGATCAAGAAAGACCCGGGCAAAGCAGCTTATTCGCACGCTATCTGGGAAGCTTCCACCAAGTAAGTGCTTGCTAAGCTGCAGTCCGGCCGCAGCGATGTGGCGGGACTTAGCTTTGAAGTTCCAAAAAAAGCCCGGCCACGCAAGTGGCTGGGCTTTTTTGTGGGTAGGCGGATCCTAAAGCGATTGGATAGTGAGCGCGAACGTGGCGAACTTGGAGCGCTACTCAAACGTCGGCAACGCAGGTTTTGCTGTTGGTCTACCTGCAGACACCCAGGCATCCAAGCCGCCAGCAATGGAGCTCACCTTGAGGTAGCCCATGGCGTGTAACTGGACAGCGGCCAAGGCTGCGCGGCCACTGGTCTTGCAATACACAACGATATTTAAGTCCCTAGCGGCGAGCTCGGGGCTGCCACTCATCTTGAATTCGAGTAGGCCGCGCGACATGTGTACGGCGCCTGGTAGGTGGCCTGCTGCATATTCGTCGGCCTCGCGCACGTCGATCAACAGGTCTGCATCACGCACGGCGTCCTCAGCATGGGAAATAGAAATTTCATGGATTTGGGCTTTAGCCTGGGCCACTAGGTCGTGCGCATTTTTCATGGGTTTTATCTTTCGAAGAAATTGGTTAACGTGGCTTCAGGCGAAGCTGATTGCTGTCATAAACCTCTATTACAAGCGCAATCCCTTGGCCCACGCTCTGGGTCACGGTACAAAAGCTTTCAAACTGCTCGAGCACCCGGTCCAAATGTTCTAGGGACGCAGCAGGCACGCCAAGGGTTAGCACCGCACGGATTTGCAGCACTCGCAGGCGACCTTCACTATTGCGCCCGATCTGTGCGTGGACATCGCAGCGCAGCGGATCAGGTCTTTGCTTGAACTTGCGCAGCGCAAACAAGAGCGAATCGGCCAGGCAGTTACCGACTGCCGCCGCTAGCAATTGAACTGGCGATGGTCCTAATCCGCTACCCAAAGGCTCTGGCTCGTCAGCGAGCAAGGGCGGCACTAAGGCCCCGAAGCTGACCTCAAATTGGTAATCTTGCTTT
>JBBAPY010000352.1:0-2378 GCA_040400635.1 Rhodoferax sp. | reverse complement strand
GGTCTGGGTCTACAAGGGTGATACCTTGGGTCGTAACGACCTGCCAGCTGCCGCTGAGCAGCGCACCGAAGAAGAGCGCCGTCCGCGTGCACCGCGCCGCGATGACCGTGGCGGCCCAGGCCGTCCCGGTGCTGACCGTCCCGCACCCCGTGGTGCCCGCCGTACTTTGGGCAGCAATGCCGCTCCGTCTGACGGCAGCGACAAACCTGCTGAAGCCGGAGGCGTAGAAGCCCCTAAACCCGCCGTTAAGCGCGTACGCACCGTCGCCGCGCCAGCTGCAACAGCTGACGGCAAAGGAGAATAATCATGTTGCAACCCGCTCGTCGCAAATACCGCAAAGAGCAAAAAGGCCGTAACACCGGCATCGCTACCCGAGGCAGCTCGGTCGCATTCGGTGATTTTGGTCTGAAGTGCACCGACCGGGGCCGTTTGACGGCCCGTCAGATCGAGGCTGCTCGCCGTGCCATTTCGCGCCACGTTAAACGTGGTGGACGCATCTGGATCCGTGTTTTCCCGGACAAGCCGATTTCCCAAAAGCCCGCTGAGGTCCGTATGGGTAACGGCAAGGGCAATCCCGAATACTACGTGGCTGAAATCCAGCCCGGCAAAATCGTGTTCGAGATCCTGGGTGTGTCCGAAACCCTGGCGCGCGAGGCCTTCCGCCTGGCCGGCGCCAAACTGCCTCTGCGTACGACTTTTGTCAGCCGCATGATCGGCCAGTAATCAGGAGCATGACTATGAAATCGACTGAACTGCGCAAAAAAGACATTGCAGGCCTAAAAACGGAGATCAAAGAGCTGCAACGCGCTCACTTTGGTCTGCGTATGCAAAAGGCAACGCAACAAATTACCAACACCGCAACGCTGCCCACAGCACGTCGCGCCATCGCCCGTGCTAAGACCATTCTGGTTGAAAAGCAGCGCGCTGAATCATCTGCCACCTAAGGAGCACACCATGACGGAAGCTAAACAATCCCTCAAGCGTACCTTGATTGGCAAGGTAGTCAGCGACAAGCGGACCAAAACCGTAACCGTGCTGATCGAGCGTCGCGTTAAGCACGCGCTCTACGGCAAGATCGTGGGCAAGTCCAGCAAGTACCACGCCCATGACGAAAAGGGTGAGTTCAAAATGGGTGACATGATCGAAATCACCGAAAGCCGTCCGATTTCTAAAACCAAGAATTGGGTGGCTACCCGCTTGGTGGAAAAAGCCGCAGCGGTATAAGTTTTTGCAGCCTCGCGCTGCACGAAACCGACAAACGGCCCACAATGCGCGGGCCGTTTTCTTTTTTTACAACGTAAGGAGCAACCATGATTCAAGTTGGAGACACCCTTCCCGCGACCACCCTAATGGAATACCACGAAGTCGAGGCGCAAGGTTGCAGCATTGGCCCCAATGCCGTCGATGTGGCCAAAGCCAGTGCCGGTAAGACCATTGCCTTGTTTGCACTGCCCGGCGCATTTACGCCGACCTGCTCTGCCAAGCATGTGCCTGGTTTTGTTACACATTACGAAGACTTCAAAGCCGCTGGCGTAGATGAAATCTGGTGCCTGAGTGTCAACGACGCTTTTGTGATGGGCGCCTGGGCCCGCGAGCAAAAAACCGGCACCAAGGTGCGTATGTTGGGCGACGGCAGCGGTGACTTTGCCAAAGCCACCGGATTGGTGTTGGACTTGACCACCCGCGGTATGGGCGTGCGCAGCAACCGTTACTCCATGTTGGTTAAAGACGGCAAGGTCGCGACACTCAACGTCGAAGGACCTGGCAAATTTGAGGTCAGCGACGCAGGCACTTTGCTGGCGCAGGCCAAGGCCTAATTACCCGCTCTGACCGGCTACTCTAGGCGGCCGCGCTGCCTAGAGTTCCACTTTCAGGTAGTGCGCGCCGGCAATGGGGTTGAAGTAGTAAGGCGGGATTTCTTGAAATCCCAAATCTTGGTATAGCGCGCGCGCGGCCTCCATGTCGCTGAGCGTATCGAGCAACATGCAGCTATAACCTTGCATGCGCGCAAAATCCATATGCGCTTCGGCGAGCCTTCGGCCCAGGCCTAAACCCCGGTGCACAGGGCGTACGTACAGGCGACGTATTTCGCAGGCATTGCTGTAGTCCACATTGTCCAACGGCCGTAAAGCGCAGCAAGCCAGTACTTCAGCCCCGGCCATTGCGAGCAGCAGTTGGCCTCTTGGCGCTGCATAGTCTCCGGGCAGCGCAATCAATTCTTCCTCAAAACCTGTGAAGCACTCTGGCACCGTCAAAGAGCCTGCGTATTCCCGCAGTATCAGGCGCGCCGCGACAAGCAATGGGGGCGAATCAGGAACGCAAAGGTGCACAACCGGCCCCGTGCTCGCTGGCCTTGGGACACTCATAGCTGGCCGCTT
>JBBAPY010000351.1:0-2395 GCA_040400635.1 Rhodoferax sp. | reverse complement strand
GCCTCTTGCATGGCCGGTGCGCCGTAGTGGTCCAGCATTTGGCCCAGCACCCGCGTCATGGAGGCCAGGTGATGGCCTTTGGCCGCAGCACGGACCAGGAAGTCAGCCATGGCGGGTATTGCCTGAGTCAGTCGGCTCATTCCACGGTGCTGGCGGGCACCGCGTTTGCGCTCTATCAGCTCGTCCACATGGGCTGCAATCTCGATCTGCATACCTTTGTCATACGAGCGCACATGGTCGGCAAGCACCACCTCGCCATCAAGCACACGGACCCGATCGGCGCTGGCCAGCACCGTCACGGTGCGCCGCACATGGGTGTGCGGGATGGAATAGTCGTTGAGGTCAAACCGGACGTAGGGTGTCTTGGCCACCGATACCTCAAGGCGCGCATCCACCGGGTAGCGATCCATGGGCAGTGCCATCAGCTTGGGCTTCTCGGTCTCAAACGCTTGGGCCACGGTTAACTGAACGCCTTCTGGCCAGGGCCGGGTAAACGCAGGCCCGTCCGTCCAGGCTTTGGCCTGGGCGTTGAGATCCGCCACGTCCGTGAAGACACGGGCAGCAAAGAAGTTGTCGCGGATGTAGCGGATCGAGCGCTCCACGCGTCCCTTCTCATTGCCGCGTGCCACCGCAACGGGGCGTGGTTCAAACCGGTAGTGGGCTGCAAAGGCCAGGTATTGCGGATTGAACCGGATGGCGTCGCCCATGCGCTCCAGCACGGCGCTCTTGAGGTTGTCCGAGAGAATGACTCTGGGAACACCGCCCCAGGCCTCAAATGCCAGAACGTGGCCGCGCAGGAAGCTGTCCATCTGGGTATTCAGGCTGAAGTGCAAGAAGATGCGCCGGGAATACGACAGCACCATCACGAAGGCCATCAACGGCCGCTTGGCTTTGCCAACCATCACATAGCCCATATGGGCCCAGTCCACCTGGGCTTGTTCACCTGGCAGGGTGCGCAGTCGCAAGTACGCCTCAGCCACAGGTCGGGGACGCAGTGGCACCACCAGGTGGCGAAAATGCGAACTACCGCCGCCATAGCCACGCTCTTGAACCATGACATACAGACGACTGGCCGCCAGCGTGGGGAACTTGGCCAGCGTCTCCTGAATGAACGGCATGAAGGGGTCAATCAAGCGGGGCGCAACGGCGCCAGGCGCACGCAGCACGCTGGAGACGGCCAAGACACGCCCCACGGTGTCGCGGTGAAGCTGCAATTGGCGGGCAATGGTGCCGATTCGCCATTGGTCGGCCAGGAACAGACGCAGGATCTGGGCGCGCAGTTCAGGGGTAATGACCATTACGCACCCACCTGCTGTGGCGAAGAAAGCCTTGGCGCACCAGCGCTGGACAGGGTGATTGGCACCAGTGGCACCGGCAAAGCGGTGCAGGCATGCTGAATCGGGGGTTGGCGGTGGTGCTCAGTGCAATGGAATCCGGGGCAATAGGACTGCATGGTGATGGGGCCTGTGAATCGGGCGAGATTGCCGGGGGTGATTCGTTGGCTTGTAGTACAGCATCGGCAGGGGTGGCCTGGGAACTGTGATGCGTCACTATCTTTGCTGTGGCTGCGCGGCGTTTGCGCCATTGGTGCATGCGCGCTGCGTGTTTGTGTCGCCCGGCGCGACTTTGCTGATAACGCTCTCCCGCCTCGCGTTGGCGACCTCGACGGGTGGCATTTGCGCAGCCGTTGGCGCAGTAGCGCTGACCACGGTCACATTGGCGGCACACCAGGACTTGCGCCTGGCAACGTGCGCATAGGAAGAGTCTGCCGGTCTGTTCGTGCAAGACACCTCCGCCAGCACCTCAGTAATGGCCGGATTATGAAGCGCGCCCATCCTGGTGGCCCGCGGGCCACCAGGATGTAATCAAGTAGTGGATTGTTGAAGCGGGATCAAAGCCGCGCTCAAAAGCCAGAAAAGTGCGCTTCTGGACAGCCATTCACAGATTAGACACGTCTGCCCAGGAATCGTACCGATGCCGATGTTGAACGCCTGCGGCACAGGTTGCAGCAAAAGCTAAAACGCGATTCGAAGTCAGGACGAATCTCTTTGGGGCAGGCTCTGGGTTTACGGGGATAGTTGGCCCGGTGCAGAACGCCACTACATGAACACCCGGCTGCATGCATCTGGGCGGCCAGATCGGCATCAATTTGCAGAAGAAGGCGAAGGAAATTGGGGTTTTGGATTAAGGCGTGGCACACTTGAATGGTCTCGATCTTGGTCGAAAGAGACTCTCCCACAAGGACCGCTTGTTCAAAGTCCTTGAGGGAGATTTTTTATCGTTCCTCACGCTTCTTGATCAAATCACACGGTAATTCCATCACGATTGGTGATCATGCTCACCTGACACTTGAACCTTTGCAGATACTCACGCTTTATGGCTATCGTTTCAAGAT
>JBBAPY010000350.1:0-2403 GCA_040400635.1 Rhodoferax sp. | reverse complement strand
GTGCGAGCCACTGCAGCGCGGGCCTAACCGCGGGGCAGTCGATGAGTGCATGAGCGAGGGTCTCAGGATGCCAAGCCAGGGGTGGAGAAGAGTCGGGAGGGATCAAGGGGCGACAGGCGGAGTGACAACAGCACACTACGTCAGCTACGTTTGCCGCCCCATCAGGGCAGAAGGCAGCTTTGGCTGCCCCAACAGGTAGGGCATCATGTAGGAGCTGCCACTCAAACACGCGCATCGGCCGCGGACGGCGTTTGCGATGCGTGTCGCTCCATGCTTGCCGCCAAGCGGGGCGTCCCTCGTCCCACTTTGCTAAGGCGTCGGCGTTATCATCCCGACTCGCCGCTGGGGCCGGCTGTCGTGCACGGGCCGGGAGGCCCTGCCGCTGTGCGGCACGGTCAGCCGGCGAGGGGCGGGATGGCGCTGGCGCCATCCACGGCTGACGGTATATAGCTAGCAATTGATCATCCGATACGGCAACGCGACGGTGGCCGCCCTGGGGGGCGCCCACCTTCGCATGAAACAGGCGAACATGGCGAGACGCCACAGCCTCTATGACGCCGGGACCCGGGCCGTTGGTCGCCCCCGGCCCCCAGAGGGCCGGGGCGACCGCCTCACACGGGGAATAGCGCGGCCCCAAGTCCCTCATCGCCCGGAGCTGTTTCAAGCGCAGCGTGGCATCTTTAACGCAGTAGTGAGTTAGCGGCACATCACCGTGGCCCCAGAGCGAGGGATCCACCGGTATCTGCGCCCAGGGGCCAACCAAATAGACATCGCGGCGCTGGGGGCGATCGGCCTGGCTCGGTTGGCTGTCAGCGCGCGGCTCCGGGTCCCAAGGCCGCAGGGGCGGCAGGGGCTCTGCAGCCCCAGGGGGCCGGCCTTTGACTATGGGACTAGCCACAACGCAGCAATCCAGCCATACAGCCGACGACGAGCTTGGGTCGACCCCCTCCGGGGGATCCACCAGGCGCCCGTCGGAGGCCACGACAAAGAAGCGCTCAGACCCCCGGAGCGAGAACCGCACCATGTGGCCATCAGCGTTTACAGCCCATGGGGTGGGAGGAGGAGCCTGGGCTAGTTTGGACGCCCAACTAGCCGGGATGTCGGCCTGCACAGGGCCGGATGTGAGCCCTCCCAAATCACGCAGCCGGCGTGCTGCACCCCACTGCTGACAGGCAGCTGCCCAACCCAAAGCCGAACGTGTGGCAGCGGCTGGTGCAACTCTGCGATTCCCGGCCAGGGGTTCCCCGCCCACTTGTTGCGCGAGCATGTCCTCAGGCAGCACAAGCCGGTGAGGGTGGGTGCGGCGCAGGGCTTCCCAATATGACACTAAGCGGGGGCTAATGAGGCGAGCCGACCACGAGGATGGCAGCATCGCCATCACCAGGGCTGCGACGCCCACCCCCGGAAACGCGGATTCGAAAGTCGCACGTGCAAGGAATTTCCATGGTTTACGTTGCGGGTGGAGTAGCCGGGCGGCTACCTTGGCCCGCATCGCCACGGCCTGTAAGGCCACGTCGGCCGCGCCTAAACCCCCTTCCTTGAAGGGCAGCGACATTACCGTTGCCGATGGGCGGCCCCGCAGGGGGCGGTCATCGGATCCAGGGTCTAACGGCCGGCCGAGCACAAAGCCGTCGATCAGTCGCTGGATCGCAGCGAGCTGTGGCTTTGGCGGCTCTACAAACTGAGCGTGGTATGTGACCGTGTTGGCCATAACCTGCCTAGCGACGTACACCCGGCCAAGCAGGGTGAGGTCGACCGAGCGCCAGTGTTGGACCCGGGCCGCGACCGACGACACCCTTTTCTGCCACATGGCCGTCGCGGCTGCCGCCCGACACCCCTTAGTCAGAAGAACCCCGAGGTGCTTAACCGTATCCCGGGGCCCTACGAACTTAACTCCGGTGACGGGATCATGCCCTTCCAGAGGGGGGTGGCTACCCAAGGTGAGACCCTCGGATTTGCTGATGCTAAGCTTGGACCCGGACGCCTCACAGAACGGGAGGACGGCCAGGTCGAGAGCCTTCTTAGCCCCCTCCACCGTGGCCGTGTGGATGGAGGTGTCATCAGCGTGCTGGTGGCTGGCAGGAGCGAGGACTTCACCCGGCAAGCGGATGGAGTCAATGATGCCCTCCCTCTGCAGACGGCGCAGAGCCGCTGCGAGGGGTTGGGCCGCCGTTACATACAGCAAAGGCGATAAGGGGCTGCCTTGAGCAGCTCCAGACCGCACGTTAAACATACGAGAGAAGCACCCACCAAAGCTTACCATAGCTTGGGTGCCCTGAAGCAAAAGGCGCAGCCATCGCAGCACCAACGGCCCAAACCCGAGCGCATCAAAGCATGCAAAGATCCATCCCCGGTCCACCCTATCGTACGCCTTTTCAAAGTCAAGGAACAGCATGCATGCAG
>JBBAPY010000349.1:0-2414 GCA_040400635.1 Rhodoferax sp. | reverse complement strand
CCCAAGCCCATGGTCAGCATGGACTTGCCTTCGTTATAAACCTGCGAGCCCAAAATTTCGGACAGGCGGATAGATTGGCGTTTGGCATTGGGCAATTCGAGCGCCATATAGTTTTTGCCGGGAATGGTTTCCACCACCCGGATGGACACCAGGCTCAGGCTGCGCGCGAGGTCTTTGGCCAGGCCCACGATTTGCGAACCCTTCACGCCGGTGGCAGGTTCGATTTCATAGCGCGTAATGACCGGTCCGGGCTGGGCCAGCACCACGCGCACTTCCACGCCAAAATCTTTGAGCTTCTTCTCAATCATGCGGCTGGTCATTTCCAGCGTTTCATTGGATACGGTTTCCTGGCGCAACAAGGCCTCATCGAGCAAGGCCACCTGCGGCAGCTTGCTATCGGGCATCTCGGCAAACAAAGGCTTTTGCCGCTCTTTGGCCACCCGTGCGCTCTTGGGTACCTCCACCATGCGCTGCGTCTCCACCGGAACACGCGGTTCAGCAAATACCGTCGGCGCCATCAGGGGAGCGATATCAAGTGCATCTTCTTGTGGATGGGCGTGCGCAGCGATTGCGTCCAGGGGCGGGCCCTCGGGATGCAAAGACACCTCCCGCTCGCGCAAAGACTGCTGGCCCATTTCCAGGTCCTGCGCCAAGGCGCGCCGCTCCTGGAAAGACTCCCAGCGCGCATCCAGCCAGCCGCCTATAGCCTCTGCACTGTGCAACCACGAAAACCGGAAAGCCCAGGCACAACCCAGCAAGCCCGCGCCAATAGCCAGCAGGCCCGAACCCACAAAGCCCAGAACGCCGAGCGCTTCGGTACCTAGCATAAAACCCAGAACACCACCGCTGTAGCCCGGTAGATGGGCCTCCAGCCGGTACAAGCGGGTGTATTCCAACACTGTGCTTGAAATCAACAGCAAGACCAGGCCAAGCCACAAGACCACCTGCGGATGGCGTTGCCACAAAGGGCTGCCCGCCTCCAACTTGGAAAAGGGCGAAGGGCCATCCTGCCCCTTCAAACGACGCATCGCCAGGCGAACCCAGCCCAAGCCCGCAAGCGCCAGGCACCACCAGACCGAGTAGCCCAGCAGAAAATACCCCATATCGGCGAGCAAGGCACCCAGGCGGCCGGCCCGGTTCAGAACCGCGCCACCAGCGCCGGAGGTTGTCCAGGCCGCATCCTGGGGTGCATAGCTGGCAAAAGCAAGCAGCAAGAAGGCCAGCACAAAAAACCCGAGGAACAAGATGATTTCACTGGCAAAACGGACCCATCCGGAGGGCTCGGGGACTTCATCAAGGGTGTCAGCGTGGAGCGTATGCAGTGAATATGTCATGGGTTCTGTGAAATAGCCTTTTCCGCAGGGCGGGCGCTGTAAGACGCGAGCTTAACCCACACTGGCAAGCGGGGCACCGGGCCTGCCTTCGTAAAATAGGGCCTCGCGCGGCTTGCCGCACCAGCTTTTTGTAAGTCCATCCAGGCGCCCAGCCTGGCCACTTGCGCCCCCTTCCCACTACGACCGCACTACGCCACCACCCCTATGACCACTGCCCCCCACGCCCGCGTCCTGATTTTGGGCTCCGGCCCTGCCGGCTATACCGCCGCCGTCTATGCGGCCCGCGCCAACCTCAACCCGGTACTCATCACCGGCATGGCCCAGGGCGGCCAACTGATGACCACTACCGACGTGGACAACTGGCCCGCCGATGCCCAGGGAGTCCAAGGCCCGGAACTGATGCAGCGCTTTTTGGAACACGCCGAGCGCTTTAAGACCGAGGTGATTTTTGACCATATCAGCAGTGTGGACCTCAGCCAACGCCCTTTCACCCTGCAAGGCGATGACAAGCGCTATACCTGCGACGCGCTGATCGTCGCCACGGGCGCCTCGGCTAAATACCTGGGTCTGCCCTCGGAAACCGCATTTATGGGCCGTGGCGTATCGGGCTGCGCCACGTGCGACGGATTTTTCTACCGCGACCAGTTGTGCTGCGTGGTCGGTGGCGGCAACACCGCAGTGGAAGAAGCGCTTTACTTGTCCAACATCGCCAGCAAGGTCTATTTGGTGCACCGTCGCGACAAGTTCAAAGCCGAGCCGATTTTGGTGGACAAGCTCATGGAAAAAGTAGCGGCCGGCAAGATTGAACTCAAAACCTTCCAAACCCTGGATGAAGTGCTGGGCGATGCCTCCGGCGTCACCGGCATCCGCTTGCGCAGTACCGTCGATGGCAGCACCCAGGACCTGGCGCTTCAAGGCTGCTTTATTGCCATCGGCCATTCGCCCAATACCGACATCTTCCAGGGCAAGCTGGCCATGGAAAACGGCTACATCGTGACGCAAGGCGGCCTCAAAGGCTTTGCCACGATGACCAGTGTGCCCGGCGTGTTTGCCGCGGGCGACGTGCAAGACCATGTGTAC
>JBBAPY010000348.1:0-2425 GCA_040400635.1 Rhodoferax sp. | reverse complement strand
CCCCCCCCCCCCCCCCCCCCCCGCCCCCCCCCTCCCCCCCCCCCCTTCCCCCCCCTTCCCCCTCGCCTCCCCCATCCACCCCGCCCTCCGCCACCCTCCCCCCACGGAGGTGCCGCATCCAGCAGCAATGCTCACGGTTCTCTGCGAACTTGGGCCCCGTTTTGCCACTGCTCTGCGAGATGCCCATGCTCGGAAACCCTCGAGCACTTCCCGGCCGTGGTCGTTGCTTGTGTACTCGGACGAGGCGACGCCAGGGAACATGTTGGTGCAGGATCAGACCCGGAGATGCTGGAATTTTTATTACCAATTCCGAGAACTGCATCCTGATATCTTGACACGCGAACATGCATGGTTGCTGGCTGGATGTCTGCGGGCGAAGGTGAGCAAGGATGTCGCCGGGGGTGTCGGCACAGTGTGGGGGAAGCTGCTGGAGAGTTTCTTCTCCGAGGGGGCCGACTTCTCCAGGGGAGTCTTGCTTCGCTTGGGTGGGGACGAGCGCATCCTCCTCACTGCTAGACT
The DNA here is from genome assembly GCA_040400635.1 of Rhodoferax sp. Taxonomy (GTDB): domain Bacteria; phylum Pseudomonadota; class Gammaproteobacteria; order Burkholderiales; family Burkholderiaceae_C; genus Allorhodoferax. The sequence goes on along the minus strand of JBBAPY010000348.1, from coordinate 1,906 downwards.
CGGTTACTTTCTGGGAGACGAGGCTGCTCTGAAGGGACTATGGAGGGTAAAGGGGAGTTCCGGCTGGCGACCGTGCATGAAATGCTCGAATCTTGTTGCTTCCCGATCTGGATTGGCCGATGACTCATTGGTCAGCTCCGATGAGACAACACTTGCCCGAGTGACCCCGCACACGGATGCCTCCTTTGTCGAGTTGGCAGACTCTGTTGCACGAAAGTGGCAGACTCAGACGACGAAAACAGAGAAATTGCAATGGGAAGTTGCATGCGGCTTCACTTACCATCCCGAGTCGCTCTTGTGGCGGCCTTCCCTCCGGCGGCACTTGCGACCTATCAGCCAGACGGTGTTCGACTGGGTCCACATCTTTCTTGTGGGGGGCATCGCGAATGTGGCAATGTGGCATTGGCTGGCGCAGGCCTCCGGCGAGCTTGGACTTCACTTCCGGGACTTTACGGCCTTCTTTGAGACTTGGAATTGGCCAGCGAGGGTAAAGTCCCCCGCGAAGACTTGGTCCGATACCCGGGAGAAAAGTAGCCGAGAGGCAGGTGTCTTCAAGTGCGGGGCCAGCGAGCTCATCTCCATCTACCCTGTGTTCCGGGAGTTGATCCGGGTGCTCGGATTTGCCTCCATGGCAAACATGAGGGACCAGACGGCCGCACTGCTCGCGGTTTTTCGATGTCTCGACATCATGGTCGCTGCACCTGGAGAGCGGGAAGCCGGAAGGCTCCAGTCGGCCGTGGAGGAGTGTTTGGCAGCGAATGCCAGGGCAAACCCAACGATTGTGCCTCTCCCTAAACACCACATGGCCCTGCACTTGGGCCCCCAGCTCGCTGCCAGTGGTGCCATGGATGGCACGTTCGTCCACGAACGGAAACATAAAACCTTCAAGAGGCTGGCAACAACCGTGACCAATGTGACACGATACGAAAAGCGGCTCAGCTTGACCATGATCAACTACCAGATTACCGCCTTCGCTGAAGAGGAGCTCCGGCGAGCGAAAAACACATGGTGGAGGTGGGGTGGCGGTTCCGTGAGAGGGGAGGGGGTGGGGTTTTTGGGGTGAGGATCCGGGGCCGGGGGCGAGGGCGGGGTGGGAGGTGCATGGGGGGAGTCGAGAGGATTCCGCACCATGTCAGACTTCTAGTTTCTCTTCCGTCTCCCATGCAGGAGCACTTGTTCAACAACGGGGGCGACTTCCTGTTCCAGCCCATGCACGCCGCCTCTGGTGCTTCGGTGGGCCTCGACGAGGACATCCTGTGGTCCCGATCGGCCAGCAGCGGTGGTAAACCATTCGGTCGTCGGGATATGGCGACCTTTGGTGACGACTTGCTGCAAACGGAGGCTTTCTTGCAAACTACTCGTGGGGAGATCTATGTGCTTGGGAATGCGTACCGAAAAAGGCAGGCGGGCGGTTGGCTGGCAACTGAGAGCCGGTCGGTCTTGCTGCCTCTTGCACTCCTGGGGGGCCCAAGAATTTGGGCTCGGCAAGGAGACTCGTTCCTGATCCTGTGAGCGGGGGGAGGCGAAAAGGCTCCGCAGGACCGGAAACTCATCGCCGAGGCCTGAAACATGGCCTGGGGCATTCGGCCGGAAACTCATCGCCGAGGCCTGAAACATGGCCTGCGGCATCCGGCCATTTTCCAGGCCACCCGTCCACGCCCCCCAAAATACAGCCCCAGCGGGGAACTTAGCTGGAGGTTAGCTTAACCACCTTACATGTACTTATATCATCATTATAAACTACAAGTTATAATATACTTATACCTCCTTACATAACCACATGCAAGCGACATACATGTCGCGTATCTCAGCTAAACACTTATAACCCCCGCGGCGATCCTAGCGGCGGAAACTCCACCCCCCCCCCCCCCCCCCCCCCCCCCCCCCCCCCCCCCCCCCCCCCCCC
>JBBAPY010000347.1:0-2450 GCA_040400635.1 Rhodoferax sp. | reverse complement strand
GGTCCCACACCCAGATGCTCCTCTTGCCAGCAACCAGCAGGTAATCACCGCACGGGGTGAAAGCAACCGACGACAGAGGGTGCGCGACGTTCGGGGCGCACTCCAGCAGCATGCGCTCGCAATAGAAATTGCAAGGCTCGTGCTCCTCGCACTTGGGGCAGCGCTGCTCCAGCAACGTGCTGCCGGGCTGCGCGGCATCGGTGTCCCAGAGTCGGACGGGACCGGAGCTGTAGGCGGCGGCGATCAGCCCATCGCTCGAGTACGCCAGGCTGAGGAGGGCCTTGACCTGCGCCCTCCTCCTTTTGGAGTTGGAGCTCCTGGATTAAAAAAAATGTGGGGCGTGGGAGGGGGGAAAAGAGAAGTGGCGAAAGAGATATTAGTAGGGAAAGATGGTACGTGCTGCAATAGATATTGTGGACATTGGAGACTTTCTTTCCTTCCGAAACTCCTCTTCTCTCGCAGGCTTTTCAGTGCGAGAAACTCAAGAAAAGTGTCCACAAACTCGACAATGTCCACTGCAACACATGCTATCTTTCCCTCCTACTGTCTCATTCACAAGGTAAATGAGAGTGAAGCATACAAATTGCAAAGAGCCAAAAAAAACTGAAACAAAAAAAACAAGAGAAAGCTCACCCGCCCGACGACGGTGCGGGACGCTTCTGGCCCGAGCTGTAGCTGGAGTCGGACCTGATGATGGGGGCTGAGGAAGGTGTGCACGGCGTTGAAGGGCATGCGACCGTATTCACTGCCATATCGGCCGCCTCCACCTTGGTCTCGGGTGATGCTGCCGCTTTGGCCACTGCCGCCGCCGCCTCCGCCATGCGCCCAAAGTAGGAAAAGGGCTGCGGGGACCGCCGGACCCAGTTGAGGGGGACGAAGGTGTCGGCGGCGATGCCGGTGGCTGCAAAGTGCCAGATGGAGATCATCCCCGCCCCGCCGCCGACTGCCAGCGTCCGGCCGTCGGGATGGAACGCAAGCAGCTTGAACTCGATGATGTCGTGGTCCTGCTGCCGGGCCACCTCGACGCCCGACCCCAGGTCCCAGATGGCGACGGATCCCTCGGTGCAAGCGGCGAGCAGGCTGCCGGAGCTGACGGCCACGCACACCACCCTGCAGCGCTCGGCAGAGGCACCCAACGTCTTGACGATGCGGAGGGGCGCCATCTGCAGCGTGCTGTACTCGAACTTGGGCAGGAGGTCGACCCATGGCCCGCGCTGGCCCCATGCTGCGCGACCAGCTTCGGCCAGGGCGCGCACCCGGCTGGAGCCCGAGTTGATGGCCTGCTCGAAGAGCGAGACGGCGGTGCCGGACGGCGAGCTGGCCCACGAGGCGCCCGTGCGCATGAAGAAGCGCTGAAACTGCAGCAGCAGGTCCAGCATCGGCGGGATGCCCGCGCGGGGAGAGTGATCATCGTCGCCCTCCTCATCCACTGCCGGCGCGCCCACCGCCCGCAGCCGCTGGACGGCGAGGCGGTAGTCGGCCCCAAGGGCGCGCACGCTGTCGGCGCCGAGTGCGTCGCGCTGGTCGAGGTACTCCAGGCTGCAGAGCAGCGACACGGCCGCGTCTAGGAACTTGGGAGTGGTCTCGGAGGCGCGCAGCATGTGCGTGACCGCGTACCGCGCTGCGTAGGCGCTGCGGGCCTCCCCGCAGACAGCGCCGCGGGACAGTACGACCGGCCGCGGCGGCTGCAGCATCGGCGTCATCGTCATGCCGGCCCCCTCGTCGGCAGTGGGTGGGGCGTGGACCCCAAAGAGCACCCGCTGGCACAAGTCCGCCCACAGGATGTGCCCCGAGTCCTCTCGCATGTGGAAGACGCGCTCCAGTCGGGCCGGCTCGCGCAGCAGCTCCACGAACGCATGGTCCACGCCCAGCCGCAGGTCCTCTTTCTGCTCGTCCCACAATTGCAGAGGGAACATGTGTGCGAGGGGCGCCCAGACGCCATTCACAAACTCAACGACGTTTTCGGGCTGGGCCACGGAGGGATCGCGCAGCTCGCGAAGTGCGGGGAGGTCGAGGAGGAGGGAGATGGGCACAGGCATCTCTTGCGACGTGAGAATCTGACGACAGACAGGGATAGAGTGAAAAATTCAATAAATAATATGTGCGTATTAAAGAAGACACATTCAGATGTATAGAGGCACGCGCACATACATACTATGCCTTCCACACCGCATACTATGCCAACACGCACCTGCTGCACCGTCCTCTTCAGGATTCTCCAGGCATACATTGTGCGCTCGTCGTTGAGCAGCGAAGAGATGAGGAGGCTGCGCGGATTCTTGACCAGGTCGTTGGCGAGCGTCTCCAGCGCGCTGAACTGGATGGCGTTGTCGGTCGTCAGTTTGGCTTTGATTACGTCCGTCACCTGCCTTGCGGCATCGAAATAACCGATGCTGTCTGCGCACAGCAAGCAAACCAGCGAAGGGAGAGTCAGTGCCAGAGAGTGGGAT
>JBBAPY010000346.1:0-2462 GCA_040400635.1 Rhodoferax sp. | reverse complement strand
CTACACCTCGGGCACCACCGGCGACCCCAAGGGCGTGGTCACCCACCACCGAGGCGCATACCTCAACGCCGTGTGCAATGCCAGCACTTGGACCATGCCGCAATTTCCGGTGTATTTGTGGACACTGCCCATGTTCCATTGCAACGGCTGGTGCTTCCCGTGGACGGTGGCTATGCAAGCGGGCACGCATGTCTGCCTGCGCAAAGTAGAGGCCGCACCGATTTTGTCGGCCATCCGTGAACACCAGGTGGACCATTACTGCGCCGCGCCCATCGTGCACAACCTTTTGATCAACGCGCCTGCCGCTTTGCGCGAGGGCATCAGCCATGGCGTGCGCGGCATGGTGGCCGGTGCGGCGCCGCCTGCGTCCATGATCGAAGGCATGGCCCACATCGGCTTTGACATTACGCACGTCTATGGCCTGACCGAAGTCTATGGTCCGGCCTCGGTGGCGGCCAAGCGCACAGCCTGGGCAGTGCAAACCGCGTCCGAGCAAACCCGCCTCAACGGGCGCCAGGGGGTGCGCTACCCATTGCAAGAAGGCATGACGGTGATGGACCCCCAGCGTATGCAAGAGTTGCCGGCCGATGGACAGACCATGGGCGAGATCATGTTTCGTGGCAATATCGTGATGAAGGGTTACCTGAAAAACCCCAAGGCAACGGCCGAAGCCTTTGCCGGGGGCTGGTTCCATACCGGCGATCTGGCGGTGCTGGAAGCGGACCGCTACGTCAAGATCAAAGACCGCAGCAAAGACATCATCATCTCCGGCGGCGAGAACATAAGCTCGCTGGAAGTGGAAGACGCGCTCTACCGCCACAGCGCGGTCATGGCCTGCGCCGTGGTCGCCAAGCCCGACGAAAAATGGGGCGAAACGCCGGTGGCCTATGTGGAATTGAAAGAAGGCGCCAGTGTCAGCGCCGCAGACTTGCTGGCGCATTGCAAATCCCTGCTGGCGGCTTACAAAGTGCCGCGGGATTTTCGCTTCGAGGCCATCCCCAAAACTTCCACCGGCAAGATTCAAAAGTTTGAATTGCGCAAGCGCGCCGGCCTGGCATGAGCCTGAGCGCGCTGCTGTTTGATACAGCCACGCGCCACCGCGAGCGCTACGCATTACACCTAGGCGATGCGCGTACGCCTTATGCGGACCTGACGCGCAGCGCCCTCGCCATCGCCGCCCGATTGCGAGCTCTGGGCGCGCAGCGCGAGGCGGTCGGCATTGTGGGTCAGCGCAAGTACGGCAGTTACGCTGGGGTGCTGGGTATTGTGTACGCGGCTTGCCATTACGTGCCGCTCAAACCTAAAGCGCCACCCGATAAAACCATTGCGCTGCTGCGCGCCGCGAACATCCGCTTTTTGGTGGGCGACGAGCAGGACTTGCGCCAGATGCAAGCGCAATTGCAAAGCTTGGGGCAAGGCGACTGCATCGCCGCCTATATCGCGCCGGAAAGCGAATGCACAGGCGCTAAGGGCAACGAATGGCAGCGTCTCGATGCCCATGCGATAGCGCCATTGGCCGCGCCGCTAGCTTGCGACGCGGATGCCTTGGCCTACATCCTGTTCACCTCCGGCTCATCGGGCACGCCCAAGGGCGTTAAGGTCAGCCACGCCAATGTGTTGGCTTATCTGCGCGCCATCCAGAGTATGTGGAATTTGGAGCCGGGTTACCGGGCTTCGCAGTTTCACGATTTTTCATTCGATCCTTCGGTGTCCGATTTGTTCACCACCTGGTCGCTGGGCGGCGAGTTGTGCGTGGTACCCGAAGCCGAGTTGATCGCCCCGGCGCATTTCATACGCCGCAGCAATTTGCAGGTCTGGAGCTCGGTGCCCTCCATAGGCACGCTCATGCACAAGCTGGGCATGCTCAAAGCCGACAGTTTCCCCACGCTGCGCATTAGCCGCTTTGCCGGTGAACCATTGCCAAGGCGTATGGCACAAGCCTGGCAAGCGGCAGCGCCTACCAGCACGGTAGAAAACCACTACGGACCTACCGAGGCGACCATCGATGTAGCGCGCCATGTCTTTTTGCCCAGGGAGGCGGACTTGCCTTTTGCGAATGACATCGTGCCCATAGGCAACCCCTTTCCCGGTATGGAGATCCGCGTCATTGACGAACAGCGCCAGCCGGTAGCGCGTGGCGTGACCGGGCAAATTGCTTTCAAAGGCGCGCAGCTATCGCAAGGTTATTTGAATGACCCGGACAAAACACAGTCGGTGTTCGTGCGCCTGGACTGGGACCACAGCGGCGCCATCTGGTATTTGTCAGGCGACGCGGGCTTTGTCAATCCGCAGGGCCATATTGAATGCCTGGGGCGCATGGACAGCCAGATCAAGGTGGCAGGTAGGCGCGTGGAAATCGGTGAGATCGAAGCAGCGCTTGCGGGTTTTACGGCGCTTAGTGATGTGGCGGTGGTAGCCGTCAAAGACGCGCAAGGCCTGGTCATCGAACTGGTGGGTTTTAC
>JBBAPY010000345.1:0-2479 GCA_040400635.1 Rhodoferax sp. | reverse complement strand
CACGCGCCTTGCCAGATGTGCGCATGAACCCGCTACTCTTAAAGCCCGAGCGCGATACGCACAGCCAGGTGGTCATGCTCGGCCACGTGGACGAGGTGTTGACGCGCATGCCTTGGCGCGAGCGCAGCCTGCATGTGTGGCCGCGCATTGCCGCCGCGCTTGACGAATTGATGGACGACCACGATGTAGTGGTTATCGAAGGCGCAGGTTCGCCTGCTGAAATTAATTTATCCAGCAGCGACATCGTCAACATGCGCGTCGCTTTGCATGCGAATGCGGCCTGCCTGCTGGTGACCGACATCGACAAAGGCGGCGCATTTGCGCATCTGTACGGTACCTGGGCTTTGTTGCCGACCCATGAGCGCGCACTGCTGCGCGGTTTTGTGCTGAACAAGTTTCGCGGGGACGCGGCACTGCTAGCGCCCGCGCCGCAGATGTTGCAAGAGCTGACTGGCGTGCCCACGGTGGCGACCTTGCCGATGTGGTGGCAGCATGGCTTGCCCGAAGAGGACGGCGTGTTTGACGAGCGCAGTATCGCCAGCGGTGCGGTGCGAACGACGATGGCTGTCATCGCCTATCCGCGCATCAGCAACCTTGACGAATTTCAACCCTTAAAAAATATTCCGGGTTTGCGCTTGCAATGGGTACGCAGCCCGGCAGACCTGGTCGGTTTGAAGCCCAGTGATTGGATCATCCTGCCCGGCTCCAAGCACACCAGCGGCGACTTGGCCTGGTTGCGCGCGCAAGGCCTGGATGCTGCAATTGCACTGCATGCACAACAGGTCGGAGCAGTGCTAGGTATTTGCGGCGGTCTGCAAATGCTGGGCGAAGCGTTGATAGACCCGCACGGCATAGACGGCAATGCGCCCGGCCTGGGGCTGCTGCCGCTGGTCACGGTGTTTGAAACCGACAAAACTGTGCGTCATACGCAGGCCTGTTTTTCAGAGGCGCTGGCAGCTTGCACTGCATCACCGTTCGCGCCGCTGGCCGGTGTCACGGTAGCGGGCTATGAAATCCACCACGGCCAGACGCAGCAACACGCGGGCATGGCGCAGGCCGGTATCGTGGCGCACGCTGCCTTGCCCGATGGCCTAGGCTGGCACAACGCGCAGGGAAATGTCCTTGGTGTGTATGTGCATGGTTTGTTTGAGGACGCTGCTGCCGTGCAAGCCTTGTTCGGCGCCGGCCGGGCGCAACCGGTGCCGACGCTGGACAGCGTGTTCGAGGGTCTGGCAGACTATGTGCAAGTGCACTTTGAGCCCGGCATGTTGGATGCCCTGATTCGTTGATCTCTTCTCCCTTTATTGAAAAACTACAAGATTATGGAAACACCCATACCTACCCTCAGCAATCTGCACGATGCGGCACTGCAAAGCGTATTGCAGGCAGCCATAGACAACAAAACCAAACCTCCAGGTTCACTGGGCCGGCTCGAAGCATTGGCGATACAAATCGGCGAAATTCTCGTCTCCGATACCCCAACGCTTGTTGATCCGCAAATGGTGGTGTTTGCCGCCGACCACGGGCTCACAGCGCAAGGCATATCGGCCTTTCCTGCGGACGTGAGTTGGCAGATGGTGGAAAACTTTTTGGCTGGCGGCGCAGCCGTCAGCGTGCTGGCGCGTCAACACGGTCTGGCTTTGACGGTGGTCGATTGCGGTGTGAACCGCGACTTTCTGGCGGGCCTGCCTGCGGGCACAAAACGCCCGGGTTTGATGGTGCGCAAAGTGGCAGGTGCTGAACACGGTACGGCGGATTCTTCGCAAGGCGTGGCGATGACGCCATCGCAACGCGATCGAGCCATGCGCAACGGCATGGAACTGGTGCGCGACTTGCCCGGTAACGCTTTGCTCTTGGGCGAAATGGGCATTGGCAATACTTCGGCGGCCTCTTTGTTGCTGGCGCGTCTGGCGGGGCTGGAAGTCGAACTGTGTACCGGCGCGGGCACTGGTCTGGATGCTCCAGCGGTGGCGCGCAAATGCGAAGTCTTGCGCAAGGTGTTGGCGCTGCATGCGGATGCGACGCAGCCTTTGGATGCGCTGGCCGCTTTCGGCGGGCTGGAGATAGCCACCATGACCGGCGCGGTGCTGCAAGCGGCAGCGCAGCGGCGGGTGATTGTGGTCGATGGTTTCATTGCCAGCGCGGCAGTGCTGGTGGCGCATGCGTTGCAGCCGCTGGTGTTGCAGCGCTGCGTGTTTGCGCACCGCTCGGGAGAGCGCGGCCATGAATTCATGTTGCAGCACCTGGACGTGCAAGCCTTGCTGGACCTGGGTTTGCGTCTGGGCGAAGGATCCGGCGCTGCGCTGGCCTGGCCGCTGCTGCAGTCGGCTTGCGCCATTCTGCGCGAGATGGCCAGCTTCGCCTCCGCCGGTGTGTCTGAAAAATCCACACGCGTCATTGCATGACAGCCTTACGCCATTTTTTGCTGGCGCTGCAATTTTTCACGCGTATTCCGGTCACAGGCCGGCTCGCCGATTGG
>JBBAPY010000344.1:0-2486 GCA_040400635.1 Rhodoferax sp. | reverse complement strand
CTACCTCAACGGCATTTTGTTTGTGGCCGAAGGCAAGCAACTCAGCTTGGTGGCCACCGATGGCCACCGCCTGGCCTTTGCCTCGGCCACGCTAGACGTCGAAGTGCCCAAGCAGGAAGTGATTCTGCCGCGCAAGACCGTGATTGAAGTGCAACGCCTGTTGAGCGACGCCGATGGTGCGATTGAAATGCAATTCGCCAACAACCAGGCCAAGTTCAGCTTTGACGGCATGGAGTTTGTGACCAAGCTGGTCGAGGGCAAGTTCCCGGACTACAACCGCGTCATCCCTAAAAACCACAAAAACCGTATCGTGCTGGGCCGCGCCACCCTGCTGTCCACCTTGCAGCGCACCGCGATTCTGACCAGCGACAAGTTCAAAGGCGTACGCTTAAATATCGACCCCGGCACTTTGCGCATGGCGGCCAACAACGCCGAGCAGGAAGAGGCGGTGGACGAAATCGATATCGACTACGAAGGCGACAGCATCGAAATCGGCTTTAACGTCACTTACCTGATCGACGCCCTATCCAATATGAGCCAGGAAATGGTCACCCTCGAGTTCTCGGACGGCAACAGCTCGGCGCTGATGACGATTCCCGACAACGCGACCTTCAAATACGTGGTGATGCCCATGCGGATTTGACCGCGTCCCATCCGGTGCCCCAAGCCAAACCCCCGCAGCCCGGGGGTTTGGACATTCAAGAACAGCAGATTTTTTGAGCGGCAACGCACAACCTACAAGTTGGCGATGCCCGAGTTGATAACCAGAAGACTTATCCATGACCCAAGACAAGCAGCCCGACGCCCCTCACCATGACTCCAGCGAAGGCGTCAACACCGGCGAAAGCGGCGCAGACAGCTCCAACTTCCAGCCCACCATAGACACCAACCAGGCCGGCGCCACCGATGCGTATGGCGAAGGCTCCATCCAGATTCTGGAAGGCCTGGAGGCCGTGCGCAAGCGCCCGGGCATGTACATTGGCGATACCTCGGACGGCACCGGCTTGCACCATCTGGTGTTTGAGGTGGTGGACAACTCCATCGACGAATCGCTGGCCGGCCATTGCGACGATATCGTGGTGACCATCCATTCCGACAACTCCATCAGCGTGACCGACAACGGCCGCGGCATCCCCACCGGCGTGAAGATGGACGACAAGCACGAGCCCAAGCGCAGCGCTGCCGAGATCGCGCTCACCGAGCTGCATGCGGGCGGCAAGTTCAACCAAAACAGCTACAAAGTCTCGGGCGGCCTGCATGGCGTGGGCGTGAGCTGCGTGAATGCGCTGTCCAAAATGCTGCGCCTGACGATACGGCGCGACGGCAAAGTGCATGTCATGGAGTTCAGCAAAGGCTTTGTGCAAAACCGCATCACCGAGATGCAAGACGGCGTGGAAGTCTCGCCCATGAAGATTGCGGGCGATACCGAAAAACGCGGCACCGAAGTGCACTTTTTGCCCGACACCGACATCTTCAAAGAAAACAATGTTTTCCACTACGAAATTTTGAGCAAGCGCCTGCGTGAGCTGAGCTTTTTGAACAATGGCGTGCGTATCCGCTTAAAGGACGAGCGCACCGGCAAAGAAGACGACTTTTCGGGCGCGGGCGGCGTCAAGGGCTTTGTGAACTTCATCAACAAAGGCAAGAGCGTTCTCAACCCCAATATCTTCCACGCCACCGGCGACCGCCAAAGCGACCAAAACACCAATATCGGTGTGGAAGTGGCTATGCAGTGGAACAGCGGCTACAACGAGCAAGTGCTCTGCTTTACCAACAACATCCCCCAGCGCGATGGCGGCACCCACCTGACCGGCCTGCGCGCGGCCATGACACGGGTCATCAACAAATACATCGACGAATCCGAGCTGGCCAAAAAAGCCAAAGTGGAAGTGACCGGCGACGATATGCGCGAAGGCCTGTGCTGCGTGCTATCGGTGAAAGTGCCCGAGCCCAAATTTAGCAGCCAAACCAAAGACAAGCTGGTCTCCAGCGAAGTGCGCGGCCCGGTGGAAGATATCGTCAGCAAACTGCTGGCCGACTACCTGCAAGAGCGGCCCAACGATGCCAAGATCATCGTCGGAAAAATTATCGAGGCCGCGCGCGCCCGTGAAGCGGCCCGTAAAGCCCGCGACATGACGCGGCGCAAGGGCGTGCTCGACGGCATGGGCCTGCCCGGCAAACTGGCCGACTGCCAGGAAAAAGACCCCGCCATGTGCGAGATCTATATCGTCGAGGGTGACTCGGCCGGTGGCAGCGCCAAGCAAGGCCGTGACCGCAAATTCCAAGCCATCCTGCCCTTGCGCGGCAAGATCCTGAACGTGGAAAAAGCACGCTACGAAAAGCTGCTCACCAGCAATGAAATTTTGACGCTGATCACCGCCCTGGGTACCGGCATCGGCAAAGCGGGCGGCACCACCGGCAACGACGACTTTAACGTCGCCAAGCTGCGCTACCACCGCATCATCATCATGACCGACGCCGACGTG
>JBBAPY010000343.1:0-2492 GCA_040400635.1 Rhodoferax sp. | reverse complement strand
CCATCATGGCCGCCGACGTGATGATGGGCCATGACCCCGATTGCTTCCGTTGGATACGCAAGTTCCGCGAAGTACCTGTGATGGGTGCCGATGGCGAAATGGGCCGGGGTCGCCGTGAAACCGGCACCCGCCGCCGCCGCGAGAGCTAAGCACCTATGGAAGTTGCTGACGCATTGGTCGTTTTCACGCCTTCCGGGCGGCGCGGCCGTTTTCCCCTCGGTTCTTCACTCTTGCAAGCCGGGCGTTCGCTCGGTGTAGATATTGATTCGGTCTGCGGTGGACGCGGTATTTGCGGCCGATGCCAGGTGCTGGTCTCCGAAGGCGAGTTTGCCAAGCACGGCTTGGTCTCCAGCGCCGACCATTTGTCGCCGGTGTCCCAGGTGGAGCAAGACTATTGCGCTACCCAGCCGCTGGCCACGGGCCGTCGTTTGTCCTGCTGCGCGCAAGTGCAGGGCGATGTGGTCATCGACGTGCCCTCCAGCAGCCAGGTGCACAAGCAAGTGGTGCGCAAAGAAGCTGAGGCGCATGACATCCATTTGGATCCGCTCATACGCCTGTATTTTGTCGAAGTGCAAGAGCCCGATATGCACGACCCCTCGGGTGACTTGCGGCGACTGGAAGACGCTTTGGAATTCGAGTGGGACCTGACCGATTTGGCCTGCGACATCATCGTGGTCCAGCAATTGCAAACCGCTTTGCGCAGCGGCGGCTGGAAAGTCACCGTAGCGGTGCATGCCGGCAAGCAAATCATGGCGGTCTGGCCGGCTTTGCATGAAAAAGCCTATGGCTTGGCGGTGGACGTGGGCTCGACCACGATTGCTGCGCATTTGTGCGATCTGTCCTCCGGTGAAGTCGTGGCCTCGGCTGGCGTCATGAACCCGCAAATCCGCTTTGGCGAAGACTTGATGAGCCGCGTCTCCTACGTGATGATGAACCCGGGTGGCGAAGTGGAAATGACGGTTGCAGTGCGCGCAGCACTCAACACCCTGGCGCTGGAAGTAACGCAGCGCGTCGGTGCCTTGCCCACCGATATTTTGGAAGCCACTTTTGTTGGTAACCCCATCATGCACCACCTGCTGCTGGGCATCAACCCGGTAGAGCTGGGAGGTGCGCCCTTCGCTTTGGCAACCGACCGCTCCATTACCTTGTGGGCCTCGGAAATCGATTTTGCGGTGCACCGCAATGCCCGCATCTATGTGTTGCCTTGCATCGCAGGCCATGTGGGTGCCGACACTGCCGGCGTGATTCTGGCCGAGCGGCCTGATTTGGATTCACCGGTCACCTTGCTGGTGGATGTGGGTACCAATGCCGAAATTGTGCTGGGCAATAACCAGCGCATGCTGGCCTGTTCCAGCCCGACGGGGCCGGCCTTTGAAGGCGCGCAAATTAGCTGCGGCCAGCGCGCTGCGCCGGGCGCCATAGAGCGCGTGCGCATTGACCCGGCCACCCTAGAGCCGCGTTACAAAGTGATTGGCTGCGACTTGTGGTCCGACGACCCTGGCTTTGCCGCTGCGGTGGCCGACAGCGGCGTCACCGGCGTGTGTGGCTCGGGCATCATCGAAGCGCTGGCTGAGATGTATTTGGCTGGCATCATCCGCCACGAAGGCACGATCGACGGCAACCTGGCTGCGCGTACGCCCCGTGTGCAGGCCGATGGCCGCACCTTTTGCTACGAACTGGCACCAGCGACTGCGGAAAAGCCGGCTTTGCGCATTTTGCAAAACGATGTGCGCGCAATTCAACTGGGTAAGGCGGCTTTGTATGCCGGTGTACGCCTCTTGATGGAGCGTATGGGCGTGGACAAGGTGGACCGCATTCGTTTGGCCGGTGCTTTTGGCAGCCATATCGACGTGAAATACGCCATGGTGCTGGGCATGATTCCCGACTGCGTGCTCTCGCAGGTTAGCTCGGCGGGCAATGCAGCCGGTACCGGTGCGCGCATCGCTTTGCTGGACAAGGGCTCGCGCAAAGTGATTGAAGACCTGGTGCGCCGGGTGGAAAAAATCGAAACCGCCGTGGAGCCGCGCTTCCAGGAGTTTTTTGTCGAGGCCATGGCTATTCCGCATTTGAACGATCCGTTTGAACGCTTGCAAGATGTGGTCACGCTGCCCGAGCGTGTGGCGGTGGTGACGGAGCAAAATGCCCGCAGCCGTCGTGGCGCGCGCAGAGGCTGAGAGCGTGAGCGCTTGTATGCGCCCAGGGTCGCCCTTGCGATGCTGCTAGCTCTTGGCCTAAGAAAGAAAACACATGGCTTTGCCGGAATTCGATTACATCATTGTGGGTGCCGGTTCGGCGGGCTGCGTGCTGGCCAACCGCTTGAGCGAGGATGCCCAAGTGCGCGTGCTCCTGATCGAAGCCGGTGGCAATGACCACAGCATCTTTATCCACATGCCCTCCGCGCTGGCCTACCCCATGGCCAATCCGCGCTACAGCTGGCAGTACCAGTCCGAGCCCGAGCCGTTTATGGATATGCGCCGCATCCACTGCCCGCG
>JBBAPY010000342.1:0-2500 GCA_040400635.1 Rhodoferax sp. | reverse complement strand
TGGGTTTCGACAATCGAGTCCACCGGGCAGCTTTCTTCGCAAAAGCCGCAAAAAATGCACTTGGTCAGGTCGATGTCATAGCGCGTGGTGCGGCGCGAACCGTCTTCGCGCACGTCCGATTCAATCGTGATCGCCATGGCCGGGCATACCGCTTCGCAGAGTTTGCAGGCGATGCAACGCTCTTCTCCGTTTTCATAGCGGCGCAGCGCGTGCAGGCCGCGAAAACGCGGCGACAGCGGCGTTTTTTCTTCCGGGAACTGCACCGTGAATTTTTTGCGGAACGCGTAGCGCATGGTCAGCGCCATGCCTTTGAACAACTCGATCAGCAAAAAGCTGAGCAAAAAGTCTTTGAGCGAAAAGGCAGCGGGCTTATAAGCAATGCTTGGCATGTCTGTCTCTTACTTCCAGATATTGAATGAGGTCTGCATCCAGCCGCCCACCACTACCAACCAGACCAGGGTGACAGGGATAAAGACTTTCCAGCCCAAACGCATGATCTGGTCGTAGCGAAAGCGCGGAAAAGTGGCGCGTACCCAGATGAACAGGCTGACGATGGCACAGGTTTTCAGGCCCAGCCAGATACCACCGGGAATCCAGTTGAGCGCCGCCACCGGCGAAAGCCAGCCACCCAAAAACATCACCGCAGCCAGGATGGAGACCAGCCACATATTGGCGTACTCGGCCAGATAGAACATGGCGTACGACATACCGGAATACTCCACCATGTGCCCCGCCACAATTTCGGCTTCGCCTTCTACTACGTCAAAAGGGTGGCGGTTGGTTTCGGCCAGGCCGGAGATGACATAGACCACAAAAATCGGCAGCAGCGGCAGCCAGTTCCAGGACAAAAAGCCCAGACCCTGGTCGGCAAACAGGCCTTTGGACTGCTCGGCCACGATGGCACTCATATTCATGCTGCCCGTCACCATCAAGACCACGACCAGGCAAAAGCCCATGGCGATCTCATAACTGACCATTTGCGCTGAGGCGCGCAAAGCGCCCAGGAACGCGTACTTGGAGTTGGAAGCCCAACCGGCGATGACCACGCCATAGACTTCCATGGAGGTAATCGCCATCACAAACAACAAGCCGGCATTGACGTTGGCCAGGGCCACGTCCGGACCGAAAGGCACGACAGCCCAGGCGGCCAGCGCGGGCATGATGGTGAGAATCGGGCCGATAAAAAACAGTCCCCGATTGGCCGCTGCAGGCACCAAAATTTCTTTGGTCAGCAGCTTGAGAGCATCCGCAATGGGCTGTAACAGGCCCAAGGGACCTACGCGGTTAGGGCCAACACGGACTTGCATCCAACCCAAAAATTTGCGCTCCCACAACGTAAGGTAGGCCACCGCGCCCAGTAAAGGCAAGAGCACCACCACAATCTTCATCAGGGTCCAGACCACAGGCCAGACCACAGCGGTCCACCAGGTGGCCGCGAAGGCTTGCAGGCCTGCGGTATAGATCGTGTCGATCATGCTTGCACCCCCGTGCGAGCGCGGGCGTCTGCCGTCATTTGCAGGCTGCTGGCGCGGCGCACCAAACCGTCAAGCTGGTAAATGGACGCGGTGCATGGCGCAGTGCCGGGGCCCGCTTGCGTGGGCTGGCTGCTGGCATTGTTCAGACTATCGGCGCTGAGGTGCGCAGGCGCAACACCAGCAAAAATTTCCTGCAGCACGTCCTGCGAGGACTCTTGGGCAAAGCCTTCGAGCTTCATCATATTGCCCAGCACGCGCAGGACTTTCCAGGCGGGGCGGGCCTCGCCCTGGGGCTTGACCACAGCATGGAAGCTTTGCACCAGGCCTTCGGCGTTCACGAAGGTGCCTGAGGTTTCGCTAAAAGGCGCAATGGGCAGCAGCACATCGGCGCATTGCATATTGGCTTTAAAGGGCGAAAGGCTGACGACCATTTGGGCTTGCGCCAACTGGCCTAGCGCCGCTGCACCCGCAGCGCTGTCAAATTCGGGCTCGTTATTGAGCAGCAAAACGGCTTTGAGCGCACCACCGAGCATCTGACCGGCGTGCAAACCGCCCTGACCTGGCTCGGCGTGCACGAATTGCGCGCCCACGGTGTTGGCTGCTTCGGTCAGGAAACCAAAGCTTGCGCCGGTGGCCGAGGCAATCCATGCGGCCACCGCTTGCAAAGCAGAGGCCTGTGCGTGGTGTGCCGCGCTATTGCCCAACAACACCGCTTTGCGTTCGCCGCCTAAAAGCGACTTGGCAATAGCCAAAGCCTGCTCGTTCACCGGTGCGCTGTAGGGGCAGCTGGTCTCGGCCAGTTGCGCCACGGCTGCGGCAATCGATTGCAAGTGGAGCAGCCAATCGTGCGATGCGGCTTGCATATCCTGGACGATGGGGATAGCCCAATCAGCACCATCGCTGCGCAGCACATGCACCGCGCAACCACTGCGCGCCGCCTGGCGTACGCGCAGGGCAAACAGCGGATGTTCTTTGCGCAAATTCGTGCCCACTAAAAGCACGCGCTGCAAGGTGGACAAACCGGC
>JBBAPY010000341.1:0-2500 GCA_040400635.1 Rhodoferax sp. | reverse complement strand
TGCTTCTATTCTTTTCTGTAGCCCGTTCTGCACACACCAGCCAAGCAGAACGGGCGAATCAGGCAAACAGCGGTACCGAGGCGCTGAGCACAGCCGGGACCGAATTGACAGGCATTGCAGAAAGGCTGCCTGGCGATTTTTTAATTGACGTATCGCCCTTGGCGTTGCGTATGAGCAGCCCCTTTAACGCGGGTTATTGGTTGGCGGCTGCATAGGCCGCGTTCGGTCATCCTGGCGCAGCTTGCGCTGTGAAAAAAGTCCGTTTATCGACGGGCTTTTTTTTGACTGTTTTACTCAACCATCAAGGCAAATAGAGTTTGCTTAGCTTGCAAGCATCGAACCCAGGCTATTGCCGCGCCTCCTTAGCGTTTGGCACCTAATAGGCGAGAGGCTCAGGCTTGGGACGAAGTGCCCACGTGCTGCGCCTGGCGGTCGGCGTGGTAGCTGGAGCGCACCATGGCACCGACAGCCGCGTGTTTGAATCCCATGGCGTAGGCCTGGGATTCAAACTGCTTAAAGGTGTCGGGGTGCACATAACGGCGCACCGGCAGATGGCTACTCGATGGCGCCAGGTATTGGCCGATGGTCAACATATCAATGCCATGGGCCCGCATGTCTTGCATGACGGCCACAATCTCTTCGTCGGTTTCCCCTAATCCGACCATGAGACCGCTCTTGGTGGGTATCTCAGGAAATTGCGTCTTGAATTTTTTTAGCAAATTGAGAGAAAAAAGGTAGTCCGAACCGGGCCGGGCTTCTTTGTACAGGCGTGGCACCGTTTCAATATTGTGGTTCATCACATCAGGGGGCTCGGCTTGCAAAATCTTGAGGGCGCGGTCATCCCTGCCCCTGAAGTCGGGTACCAGGACCTCAATACGCGTCGCTGGTGAAAGTGTGCGGATTTTTTCAATGCACTGCACAAAATGGCCTGCGCCGCCATCGCGCAAATCATCGCGGTCGACACTGGTTATCACCACATAGTTGAGCTGCAATGCCGCAATAGTGCGCGCCAGGTTGTCCGGCTCATGCGCATCCAAAGGGTCGGGCCGCCCGTGGCCTACATCGCAAAACGGGCAGCGCCGCGTGCATTTGTCGCCCATGATCATGAAAGTGGCAGTCCCTTTCCCAAAGCACTCACCGATATTGGGGCAGGACGCCTCTTCGCAGACTGTTACCAGCTTATTGGCTCGCAAAATGTCCTTGATCTCATAAAAGCGCGTGCCACTGGAAGCAGCTTTCACCCGGATCCAATCGGGTTTTTTCAAAACCTCGGTTGCAGCCTGTACTTTGATGGGTATGCGGGCCAGTTTTGCACCCGCTTTTTGCTTGACCAAGGGGTCATATGCGGGGCTAGGCTGGCTGGTAGGGGGCATGGGGGCTTTCAGGGTGACAGGGCGCTTTGCAAACGTGCAGCGAGTTGTGCCGCGGCTTCTTCCCAAGAGACGGCAATCCCGATTGTAGAAAGATCAACGGTGCGCAAGCCCGCATAGCCGCAAGGATTTATCAGATTAAAAGGCGCCAGGTCCATACCCACGTTCAGCGCAACGCCATGGTAGGTGCAATGTCGGCTCACCTTGATACCCAAGGCCGCGATCTTGCCCAGTCCACTGAAATCGGGCGCCGCGCCGGCCGACCACGGTGCTAGGCGGCTGTGGGCGCCTGGATCATCCGGCCGGACATAAATGCCGGGCGCCCCGCGCACGCGGTGGCCGCTTACCCCCCATTCACCAAGGCTGCGGATCAGTGCATCTTCAATCCGGAAAACAAATTCTTTGACGAAATAGCCCAAGCGCCTTAAGTCCACCAACGGGTACGCGACCACCTGCCCGGGGCCATGGTAGGTAATTTGGCCACCCCGATCGGTATGGACAATCGGTATATCCGAGGTGCCAAGGACATGCTCGCTACGACTGGAAATACCCTCGGTAAAAGTCGCAGGGTGCTCGCATATCCAAAGTTCATCGGGGGTATGCCCTTGCCGTGAAGCGGTGAAGGCCTGCATGGCCTCTAGCGTGGGTCGGTAATCGACCCGGCCCAGCGTCACAATCTTCATGGTCGCAGCCGCTTACAAGGCAACCTTGACCATCGGGTGTCCGGTCAGCGCTAAATACAAGCTATCCAACTGGGCACGGCTGGTGGCGTGCACGATCAGGGTAATACCCAGGTATTTCTCGGTCTTGCTGGACCGCAATTCCACTTTGTGCGCACCGAATTCAGGATCAAAGTCTTGTGTCAGGCGGACCATGGTGTCCACAAATTCGGGGTGGTGCTGGCCGATGACCTTGACCGGAAAGTCACAAGGGTACTCAATCAAGGAGTCGCCCGAGTGCGTGAGCGCTGTGGCCGGAGTCGTCTGGGAGACATCGGGGCTTTTTTTCATATTCCCATTATCAGCCCAGCCCGACGCGTCGTGGGGTGGCGCGCACCAAAACAGGAGGTTTCGTAAAGTTGTTATATACTTGAGGGCTCTCATGCAGGTTCGGGCTTACCGAGGTGTCAA
>JBBAPY010000340.1:0-2515 GCA_040400635.1 Rhodoferax sp. | reverse complement strand
TGCAGGTGGTCGATATTGGCGCGGGACAGCAGTTTGATCCGACATTTATCCGGATCAGCCCCAATAACAAAATCCCCGCGATCGTGGACCCGCACGGGCCGGACGGGCAAGCCATCAGTGTTTTTGAGTCCGGCGCCATCTTGCTGTACCTTGCCGAAAAAACTGGGCTTTTTTTGCCGCGTGCTGGCCGCGCCCGCGTGGAGGTCTTGGAGTGGCTGATGTTCCAGATGGGCGGATTTGGTCCTATGCCAGGACAGGTGCACCACTTTATAGCCTTGGACTCGGAGGCCGACCGACGCTATGGCTTGGAGCGCTTCATGGCCGAGACCAGGCGTTTATATGGCGTCATGGAGCGGCGTTTGCAGGGGCGCAGCTATTTTGCGGGTGAGTTGTCCATCGCAGATTTCACACTGTTGGCTTGGGTGTGGCGCCATCCGCGCCACCAGGTGGATTTAGCTGATTTTGCGCAGGTGCAGCGTTGGTACCAGGCCCTGATGGCGCGCCCGGCTGTGCAGAGGGGTTTTGCCGTGCCAATGCGGGCGGGCATTTAAATGCGGCGCAGCATGCTTGCCTTTGGGTTTGCGGCTTTGGCACTTAGCAGTCTGACGCTGGTTGCTCAGACAGTGCGCCAGCAGGAAATGGCGCAGTGCCTACCGGGCGAAATCGTGACATGGGGCGATGGCCGTGATCGGCCAGCCAGCAAGGTGCCGCTGGTGTTTGTTTACGACCATAGCGGTGCTCCGGAGTGGTTTTCCGACGAGCAGGTCCTAGCCGCAGTGCAAAGGTCTGCGCTGGCCTGGTCACCGTGTGGCGTGCCTAGCGCAGTGCAGCGTTTCAGGCCCGAGAGCGGCTTGCCTGAAGGTGTCGTCATAGTCCAATGGAGTGAAAAAAACAGTGGGGGTAATTTTGCGCAGGCGGACTTGGGCCGGGGCCTTTTGGCCATGAGCCCGGCGATGTTCCGTTTGCTCAATACCCGCAATCCGGCGCATGACGCCCGCGAGACTTTGCAAATGGTGATCTCCCACGAAATGGGCCACCACTTTGGCCTGATGGCCCATTCGCGGCGCTGTGTCGATGTCACCTCCTACTACGACAACGGCAAGGGCGAACGTTGTTTTATCCGCGACGGTAGCTTGCCCAGGCCTGGGTTTGAGTACCGTGCCACCTTACCCACGGCCTGCGATATTGCCCGATGCATTCAGGCCAATAAGCCTTAGGCTTGCGGTGTCAGGCTTAGCGCGTGCCAGGCGCTGTAGGCCATTGTTGCGCTAGCATGTTCCCGGGGCCTTGCGCCTGCATTACAAACGCCGAACTTGGTATTTTTTCCTATTTGAAGCACTACGGAGGCCGAACATGGCAAATCAATCTACCGCTAAAAAGGCAAGGCCTACCGCCAGGAAGTCCGCTAAAAAGCCAGTGCTTGAGCCCGCCGCTGCCTTGGGCAAGCGCATGGCCAGCCTTGCTGCTGACCGGGTGTTTTCTACCTTGCATATTGCAGTACAGGGACGTATTGCCACGATAACCCTGAACCGGCCCGAGCGCCTGAACGCGATCAATGATGAAATGCCCGGAGAAATCCGTCAGGCGGTGGAACTGGCTAATGCCGATGACCGCGTGCATGTGATTGTGCTGCGCGGTGCGGGCGATGCGTTTTGCGCCGGCTACGACCTTAAGCACTATGCCGAGGGTGATCCCACTAACGTCATCACCCAGCCCATGCCCTGGGACCCGATGATTGACTACAAATTCATGAAGCGTAATACCGAAGACTTTATGAGTTTGTGGCGTTCGTACAAACCCACGATCGCGCGTGTACATGGGTATGCGGCGGCGGGCGGTAGCGACATTGCCAGCTGCTGCGACTTTATTGTGATGGAGGACAAGGCACGCATTGGGTATATGCCGGTGCGTGTCTGGGGCTGTCCCAGCCCGGCGATGTGGGTGTACCGCCTAGGCGCGATGCGGGCTAAGCGCATGATGTTGACCGGCGATTTGATCGACGGCAAGCAGGCTTTTGAATGGGGCTTGGCGACCGAAGTGGCGCCGCTTGCCAAGCTCGATAGCGTAGTGCAGCAGTTGGCCGAGCGCATGGCCGGGGTGCCGAAAAACCAGTTGATGATGAATAAGCTAGTGATCAACCAGGCTATCGACGCCATGGGCCTGGAGCAGACCCAAATGTTTGCCAATGTGTTTGACGGCATTACCCGCCATTCGCCCGAGGGTTTGTGGTTTAAGCGCTATGCCCAGACCTATGGCTTTCCTGCGGCGGTGGAGTGGCGTGATAGCGGGCGCCCTTTGCCGGAACCGGGTCCGGGCGATTTTGGCGATGCATTCATGGAGCCGCCCGCACCCGATGCACGGTCTTTGTGGTCGCGCGATGTCAGTGGCAAACGGGTGGCGAAGTCTGCAAAGAAGGATAAACCCAAGGACAAGGAAAAGTCCAAACGCAAGTCTGCTAAGGGCCGCTAGCGATTGGTCGGCCTAGTCAATTTTGAAATTAAATTCCTGCGTCACG
>JBBAPY010000339.1:0-2528 GCA_040400635.1 Rhodoferax sp. | reverse complement strand
ATGTCCATCACCACACTCATGTCGTGCTCAATCAACACCACCGTGGTACCGAATTCGTCATTCACATCCAGAACAAAACGGCACATATCCTGCTTTTCTTCCACATTCATTCCGGCCATCGGTTCATCCAACAGTAAAACCTGCGGCTCCATCGCCAATGCGCGACCTAAATCGACACGCTTTTGTAAACCGTAAGGCAGTTGCCCGACCGGCGTCTTACGGTAGGCCTGAATTTCCAGAAAATCAATAATGCGCTCTACCGCTTCGCGGTGCATGATCTCTTCACGCTCAGCCGGGCCGATACGCAGTGCCTGCAAAAAGATATTGCTTTTTATTTTGAGGTTACGTCCGGACATCAGGTTATCGAGCACACTCATACCTTTGAACAAAGCCAAATTTTGGAAGGTGCGGGCAATGCCCATGGTCGCCACATCATGGCTGTCCATATGGTTAAAGGTTTTGCCCCTGAAGGTGATCGAGCCCTGCTGGGGGGTATACACCCCGTTGATGCAGTTGAGCATTGAGCTTTTACCCGCACCATTGGGACCGATGATGGCGCGGATCTCGTGCTCGCGCACGTCGAAAGAAATATCGGTTAGCGCCTTCACGCCCCCAAAAGCCAGGGAAATATTGCTGACGTTCAAAATAACGTCGCCGATTTTCTTGCTCATGCTGCGGCCTTCACAGGGGAGAAAATCTTGGCATCCTCAATTTTCAGGGTGGCGCTCACACTACCGGTACGGCCGTCTTCAAACTTCACCTGGGTTTCAATAAACTGCTCGCTGCGCCCTTGGTACAAGGCATCGACCAGCACCCGGTATTTCTCGGCGATAAAGCCGCGGCGGACTTTGTTGGTCCGCGTGAGTTCACCGTCATCGGCGTCCAACTCTTTATGTAAAACCAGAAAGCGGCTCACCTGGCTACCGGCCAGCAAGGCGTCACGGCTGAGATCCGCATTCACCTGTTCCACACACTCTTTAATCAGTTGATACACCTGTGGTTTTTGTGCAAGGTCGGTGTATCCCGCGTAGGGCAAGTTGCGCCGCTCGGCCCAGTTACCCACTGCATCGAAGTCGATATTGATCAGCACACACACTTTTTCGCGTCCGTCTCCGTAAGCTACCACCTCTTTGATGTGCTGGAAAAATTTGAGCTTGTTCTCCACATATTTGGGTGCGAACATCGCCCCGTCAAAAACACCACCGGACACCCGGCCCACGTCTTTGACGCGGTCGATAATTTTCAGGTGCCCTTGCGCGTCGATAAAACCGGCATCATTGGTGTGGTACCAGCCGTCTGCGCTCAGTACTTCGGCCGTTGCCTGAGGGTTTTTGTAATAGCCGCGCAGCAAACCGGGCGACTTAACCAGAATTTCACCGCTGTCATCAACCTTGATTTCCACGCCTTCACAAGGTACGCCTACGGTATCGGCATGCGCCTGGTCGTCGGGCTGCAAGCAGACGAACACGGCGGTTTCAGTCGATCCGTAGAGCTGCTTAAGGTTGACGCCAATAGAACGGTAAAAGCTGAACAAATCGGGGCCGATGGCTTCACCGGCGGTGTAGGCCACGCGCACCCGGCTAAAACCCAGGTTATTGCGCAAGGGGCCGTACACCAGTAGATTGCCCAATGCGTACAAGGCGCGATCTATCAAGGAAACATGCCCACCGCTGCTAAGCACTGGCCCCACCCGCTTGGCCAAGCGCATGCACGCACGGAACATGCTGCGCTTGATGGCCGAGGCGTCTTCCATGCGAATCATCACACTGGTGAGTAAGCCCTCAAACACTCTGGGCGGCGCAAAGTAATAAGTCGGGCCGATTTCTTTGAGGTCAATGGTGGAGGTGGCAGCCGACTCGGGGCAGTTCACTACATAGCCGCAGGATAGCCATTGCGCATAGCTAAAAATATTCTGACCGATCCAGGCCACCGGCATATAGGCCAACACTTCCTCGTTTTCCGTCAGGCGGTCGAAAGTGGCGCCAGCGCGGGCGCGGTTGAGCAAGGTGTCATGGCTGTGCACCACCCCCTTAGGGTTGCCGGTCGTACCGGAGGTGAAGAACATCGCCGCGGTGTCGTCGGGCATCACGCGCGCCACCGCCTCGGCAAAAAATGCCGGATGCGCTGCCGCATAGGCCTTGCCCGCTTCTTGCAAAGTGTCCATGGACTGCAAGCCCGGCTGATCGTAATTGCGCAAACCGCGCGATTCATCGAAATAAATATGGGTTAACTGCGCTGCGCTCTCGCGCACCTCCAACAGCTTATCCACCTGCTCCTGGTCTTCTGCAAAGGCAAAGCGCACTTCCGCGTTATGGATGGGGAAAACGCATTCGGCAGCCACCGCGTCTTGGTAAAGCGCCACCGGAATCGCGCCCAAGGATTGCACAGCCAGCATAGTGGCGTAGAGGCGCGGCCGGTTGGCGCCTACCAGCACCATATGCTCGCCCCGGCGCAAACCAGCCTGGTGCAGGCCGGCTGCAAGCTGCTCGACCATGGCCGCCAGTTGCGACCAGGTCAGGGTTTGCCAG
>JBBAPY010000338.1:0-2533 GCA_040400635.1 Rhodoferax sp. | reverse complement strand
CGCTGGCGCAGTATGCGCTCAAAGGCAGCCGGGTCATGGGCTTGGAGCATGGCGGCTTGGCGCGGCAGGTGCAAGTCCCATAAACGCGAGAGCCAAAAACGTAAGGCAGCTGCGCGTAGCATGCCGTCAAATACGGCCAGCTCTGCAGTGTGCAGGGGCCGTACGCCCGTATAGGCCTGCATAAAGGCAGCGGTGCGGGCCGTATCGGCGACGCCGTCGACGGTGTTCACACACCAGTCGTTCAGGCAGATGGCGATATCAAACACCCAGGCGTCATTACCGGCGAAGTAGAAATCAAAAAAGCCCGTCAGTTGGGCCAAACCCTGGGCGTCGGGCGCAAACATCACGTTGTCGCGGAACAGGTCGGCATGGATGGGCCCGCGTGGCAAGGCCGCGTAATCTGCGCTCTGCGCCAGGGCTTCTTGCGTTTGCAACTCGCTTTGCAACAAGGCGCTTTGCGCTGGCGTGACAAAGGGCAGCACTTCGGGCACGGTGCGCTGCCACCAGTCCAGACCGCGCAAATTGGGCTGCTGCATGGCAAAACCGCGCCCGGCCAGATGCATGCGTGCCAGCATCGCGCCCACTTGCGAACAGTGGAGGGTGCCGGGTTGCAATTCGCTTCTGCCGGCCAGCAAACTCACCACACAGCTGGGCCGGCCCTGCAGGCTGTGCAGCAACTGGCCCTGCGCGTTGGAGGCCGGGTCGGGTACGGGTATGCCGTGCTGCGCCAGGTGGCGCATCAGATGCAGGTAATAGGGAAGTTGCTCGGCGCTCAGGCGCTCGAACAAGGTAAGCACATAGCGCGCTTGCGCGGTATCGGCAAAGAAATTGGTGTTTTCAATGCCGCCGGCGCAGCCCTGCAGACGGGTCAGCGGCCCCAGCCCCAGGGTGTGGAAAAAGGCATTGGCCTGGTCGAAGGAAACTTGGGTGTAAACCGCCATGAAGCAAACCTGAATGAGGGGTGCAGTGCCCAAAGGCAGTGCCGACTGTGCGTGCGCCAAGGCGAGGGCAGACCCGCATTGGCACCGGGCGCGATTGTAGGCGGCGCACTTTGGCCCCTACGCAGGCAGGCAAAATGCCGCCATGCACCCCACTTCTAATGCTCCCACGCCCGCTTTGCTCCTGATTGACGGCTCTAGCTACCTGTACCGCGCTTTTCATGCCATGCCCGATCTGCGCGCCGTGCCCGGTGATCCATCCAGCACCCCCACTGGCGCGCTGCGTGGCATGGTCAACATGATGCAGGCCTTGCGCAAAGAAGTGCCCGCCGCCTATGTGGCCTGCGTGTTTGACGCCAAGGGTCCGACCTTCCGGGACGCAATCTACCCCGCCTACAAAGCCCAGCGCGCGCCCATGCCCGACGATTTGCGTGCGCAAATTGCGCCTATCCACGAAATGGTGCGTCTTTTGGGCATGCAAGTGCTCGATGTGCCGGGCGTTGAGGCCGACGACGTGATTGGCACCCTGGCGGTACTGGCCGCTGCACGCGGCATGGATGTGGTGGTCAGCAGCGGCGATAAAGACCTGGCGCAATTGGTCAATGAACGCATCACCATCATCGACACCATGAACGGCAAGCGCCGCGATGTGGCTGGTGTGTTGGAAGAGTTCGGCGTGCCCGCGCACTTGATGCTGGACTACCAAAATCTGGTCGGTGATACGGTGGACAACGTGCCCGGCGTGAGCAAGGTCGGGCCGAAAACCGCAGTGAAATGGCTGCAGGAATACGGCAGCTTGCAAGGCGTGATCGATAACGCGGCCGCGATCAAAGGCGTGGTCGGCGAGAACCTGCGCAGCGCGCTCGACTGGCTGCCAACGGCGCGCCAGTTGCTCACCATCAAAACCGATTGCGATCTCTTAGATTGGCTGCCGGCCTTGCCGCAATTCTCTGATTTGCTTTGTGGCCCGGAAGACTTGGCGGGCTTGCATGCGTTTTACCTGCGCTTTGGCTTTAAGGGTCTGGCATCCACGGTGGCCGGCCAGCTGGAAAAAGCTGCGGCCAAGTCCCATGCCAGTGGCGCGGACTTGTTTGGCGACATGGCTTCGCCCAGCCAAGCGGCCAGTCCAAGTGCCCAGGGGCAGGGCGCGGAGCCGGTGCCGTCTTTGCTGGCCCGCGCCACCGACTACGAAACCGTGCTGGACCAGGCCGCGCTGGAGCGTTGGCTGGCGCTGATCGCAGCGGCGGATTTAGTGTCGCTGGACACCGAAACCACCTCCTTGGACGCCATGCGCGCTGAGATTGTGGGCATCAGCCTGAGCGTGGCCGTAGGCACCGCCGCCTATATCCCCTTGGCGCACCGCTACCCGGATGCTCCGGCGCAGTTAGACCGCGATGAAGTGCTGGCCCTGCTCAAGCCCTGGCTGCAAGACGCTAGCAAGCCCAAGGTGGGGCAGCATGTGAAATACGACCGCCATGTTTTTGCTAACCACGGCATCGAAGTGCGTGGCTATGTGCACGACACCATGCTGCAAAGCTATGTGCTGGAGGTCCACAAGCCCCATGGTTTAGAGAGCTTGGCTGATCGGCACTTGG
>JBBAPY010000337.1:0-2546 GCA_040400635.1 Rhodoferax sp. | reverse complement strand
GCATAATAATCATGTCCACCGACTCAAACCTGCAACTGAGTTCGGGACATCGCCGATGCTCTGGAAGTTGAGCGAAAGCTTTTCACCGGTAAAGGCCTCCTTTTGCGCGGTCTTTTTCAGGTCTTGGCTCAGCGGGCGAATTTCTAATACCAACTCGGTGTCGGTCTGGTAAGCCGTATGTTCCCAAGCGCCCAGCGGAGTAATTTGCATACGCACGCGCCCCGCATTCTGGTCAGTAGTAATGGATTGAACGGGCGTGGCGAAATCGGTGACATCTAGCTTTTTACGCAGACGCTCGGGCAGGCTGACGTTGCTCAAGTCCACTACCAAATTACTGCCCACCTGGCGCACATCAGCGCTAACTTCTTTACCCGGCAAAGTCACAAGCACGCGCCCTGCGCCGTCGCTGCCGCGGCGGAACTGAATGTCGCCAATGGGCGCCGGCCTTACAGGGAGCGCGGCAGAAGCCTCGGGGGACACCCTACTGGATGGAACGTTTAGCGCTGGTCTGACTGCAGGTTCGGCAGCGGCAGGCCTGTGCGTCGGCGCTGCACCACCCATCGGCTCCAGGGCCACCATCAGACTTTTATCCACCATTTCCAACCGGTAGTTGGCCGGTTGGCGCAGGTGGATGACCACGCGGCTGCGCTCATCGGACTGTGCCACGAACGCCGAGTCCACCAAGGCTTGGGTCATCGCAATGCGGCCCATGCCCACGGCGCTGCCCATGCCGGGGAAGTCAAGGGCAATGCGCGAAGGGTTGCGGGTGGCAAATGCCTTGGGCAAGCTTGTCAATTCTTGGGCGAAGTCGATGCGCACTTGCTCGGAGTTGCCGCTGCGCTGGGCAGTAATAGCCATGACGGAGTTTTCGGCAAGGGCTACCGTGGCCCCGACAAGCCAGGTCAATAGGCAAGCACCCCCCGCGGCAGCCCGCTTCAAATTGCACTTGATCGTCATTTGCTCCCCTCTTGAAGCCGCAGGTAAGCGTCACGCTCTGACCACTTGCCAGCGGCATCTTGCACACGCTCGCGCAGCTCAATGCCCGATGCATCTACATGCCACACCTTGCCGAAATTCTTTCCCATAGACTGACCCGTGGCCACCTGATGCAAGATGCCATTTGCCCGTACCAATCCCACGCAACGCCCTTGCGTTTGCATCATGCCAACGAAGTTCATCGACTCCAGAGCAATGTCTTCCAAGGGCTGGCGCGCGCGCGACGTTTGCGGCCGGCCTAAATCAGGGTTTGCTTGATCGGCATGCGCATTCGCCAACGCAAGCAAGTACTGCCTGGCGAACGGATCCTTGCGCTGGCCCTGCTCATACGGCAAGTGCGTGAACGCCTGGGGCGCCGGGCGTTTATTGGTAATGGAGACAGCATCCTTGCGCTGCTCTTGCATCCATTGACCCAAGGTGTCCTGGCGCGAGGGCCCGCAAGCAAACAGGCAGGTACTGAGCACCAGTAAGCCAGCGTACGGCAGCCGTCTCATCTGCTCACCTCTGCACCCTTGACCTGTCCCACCACTTCATCCAGATCCAGGTGGCGGTAGGTTTGCACCGTGGTCTCCAGTGTCAAAGCACCTTCCGGCCTAGACCCTATAGTGATGTTGCTCAGGTTAACGCTATGCGGCAGGTTTGCAACATCTGCCGCGAAACGGGCGAAGTCGTGGTAGCTGCCATGGGCCCGGAAAGTGACCGGGATGATGGCGTAATACGGTTGCAATATCGGCGCATCAGGCCTAAACAATTCCTGCTGCAAGTTCTGGTTGCGCCCCATACGGCTGATGCTAAAAAGCAGACTTGACGTTTCTGCGCTGCTCGTTAGGTGACTTTCCAGACCTTCAACCGTCAGCGCGACCTCGTCACGCTCATTTTTCAAAGCATGCAGCATGGCAGCCTGGTGCAACTTGTCAGTAAATTCGGCGCGCAAGGTGTTTTCCTTGTCAACCAATTTTGCTAATTCGGCGGCGTAATCACTTAAAGGGTAAAACCACAGTAAGCCTACGGTGAGGAAGTACAAACCCACCCACAAAAACCATCGCGGTACCAGTGGCCATTCGGACGGATTTTCAAAATCCAGCCCGCTAATCTGTGCCGCAATTTCCGAGCTGGGTGACTTCCAAAAGTCTTTAGTCATGGGTAGTCCCCCCCATCAATGCAGGACGCCTGATGGGGCCGCTGCAGGTGCCGCTTTGGACGGAGTCGCTTCAGCGGATACATCCTGGGTGCACGCCAAAAATGTCGCCTTCACCGAAAATTTAAACGCTTTGGCAGGCATATTCCCGCTTGCGTTGAATGGTTGGACTTCACTAAGCAGAAGTTGCGGTTTGGAAAAACAAGCACTGCCCTTGCCCAGCTTGTCCAGGAATTGCGATAAGTTCTCATTGGTTTGTGCCATACCCTCAAGCGTCAATTCCTGATTTTTTTGCGCAAGTTTGGTCAGGACCAGGCCCTGGGGCAGGATGTTTGCCAGCTCTATTAGCAATCGAACGGGAGAATTGCGATTGGCCTGAATATCTTGCAGCGCTTTCTGGCGCGCAAGCAGC
>JBBAPY010000336.1:0-2563 GCA_040400635.1 Rhodoferax sp. | reverse complement strand
GCGTACGCATGACGCCAAAGTGCACTTGGGCAATCGAGGCGCTGGCCACCGGTTTACGTTCAAACGACACAAAGAGTTCGGCAATCGGTTTGCCCAGCGACTTTTCAATCGCGGCGACCGCGATATCGGAATCAAAGGGCGGCACCCGGTCTTGCAGCTTGGCTAATTCGTCGGCAATATCCAAAGGTAAGAGGTCACGCCGGGTAGAAATCACCTGGCCCAGCTTGACGAATATGGGCCCCAGATGCTCCAAGGCCATGCGCAAACGTGCGCCTGGCGGGGCGTCCAATCGGCGCCCCAGACGCAACACCCCTGCTAGCGCGCGCGCCCATCGCTTGGCACCCAAGCTCTCCAAGAAAATGGCATCTAGCCCGTAGCGAAACACCACATAGGCGATAAACAAGCCCCGGGTAATGCGCATCATGCAGTGCTTTCGGCACTTGCGCTGCCCGGTCGGCGCACGCTGCCTGCAAACTGGCGCAAGGCTTGCACCATGCGCTGCACGCCCTCTACCAGCATATGCGCCGGCACATCACCCAGAACTCGGGCCAGGTCGGCTTCAATGTCCCATCGCACATGGTCGATCAGCCAATTGATATCAGCGGCCAGTTGCACATCGCCTTGCACCTGCACATCGGGTTTGCCGCCGCCCAGCAAAGGCTGCAAGACCTGACATGGATTGGCCCCTGTCAACGTCAGTTGCAAGTCCACGGTAGCGCCGACTGCCCCCGTCGGCACATGCTCGAACAAGCCCGCCGGGCTGATGCGCAGTTGCAAATGCCATTGCATCCATTGCACTTTGAGCAAGCGCCCTTGCTGCTGCACCAGGCGCGCCATGGCCTGGGGTTCTTGCATGAGCACATGGTTGAGCAGCAAGACTACGCGCCTTTGCAATTCGTCAATCGCCCAGTCGGGCGGGGTCAAAGCGGCGGGGCCTTGGGTAAAAAATTTTTGCGCAAAAGAAAAAGGGGACTGTGTTGCCATAGTCCCCGATTATTCCCGATGTCGCTTGCGCGGCAGCCCGTAAGGGGCACCGCAGCGCAGGCCTACTGCAAAGCCTGTACCCCGGCCACCAGCCAGCCACCGCCGGTTTTGGGTTTGGTCATGTTCCAGACCTCACGGAAGGGGCTGGGGCTGGCAGAGGGCTCTTCGCGGATCATGCCGGTGAACTCCACGCTGGCCATGTATTCATCAGCCGACTCCTCAATGCCCAGCAAATGCGCGTCGATGGACAAGACCTCGGTCTGGTTGGGCTTGGCACCCGTATGGGTCTCGCGCTCGGAGAGCTGGGTGCGGATTTCGGTCAGCATGCCGTCGGTCATCATGGCACGCAGGCTGCTAATGTCGGCCTTGTCCCAGGCCGCTTGCAGGGTAATGAAATTGGCCTTGGCGGCACGTACAAAGCCCTCGCTGTCAAAGCCTGCGGGCACGCCCCAAGCCTGCGAACCGGAAAGGGCCGAGCCGATCATCGAACCACCGCTAGCCGAAGCACCCTGGAATTGGGTGCCCTGCTGCTCATGCTCCCAGGGGCGGGCCGAAGCGTCATTACCCACGTTTTCAGGCCGGTAAGCCGCGCGCTGCGGTGTATTCATCGAATCACCGGCATAAGCATAGCCATCACCCTGGGGGCGGCGGCTACGCATGAAATAACGAAAAACCATAAAGGCCAGCATCAGTGCTCCGACGATGAGCAATAGCTGACCCATGCCTTCGCCCATGCCCATGGAATGGGCCAACCAGGCCAAGCCCAAACCAGCAGCTAGGCCGCCCAGCATCGCACCCCAGGGGCGGCGGGGCGCGGGCACGGGCGCGGCAGGGGCGGGCTTGGCCGGTGCATTACCCAGGCCTTGCGAAGGCGCAGCGGGCGCACTTTCGCGCTGGGTCACATTGCCCGATTGACGTCCCATCGATTTGCCGCCGGCCAGACGCCCGGCCTCGGCCTGCAAGCTGAATAACAACATAAGAGCCGCTAAACAAGCAGTCAACCATTTCATATCGAATCCTTACAAACTAGAAAAACCTTTTACCTAAGGCTTGGCAAGTGCGGCCCGCCCGGCGCTTTGCAAGCGCACCACACGCTATTTAGCATCACATCAGCACTTGATCCCCACATGCAACGCCGCTATGCCACCGGTCAGGTTGTGGTAGTCCACATGACCGAAACCACCGGCGTGCATCAGGGCCTTGAGTTCGTCCTGGCCCGGATGCATGCGGATGGACTCGGCCAGGTAACGGTAGCTGGCGTCATCACCGGCCACTAGCTTACCTAAGACCGGTAAGACCTTAAACGAATACCAGTCATAGGCCTTTTCCAGGGGCGGGGCTATCTTGGAAAACTCCAGCACCAGCAGCTTGCCGCCCGGGCGCAGCACGCGGCACATCTCGGCCAGCGCCAGGTCTTTGTGCGTCATATTGCGCAGGCCGAAGGCCACACTCACCAGGTCGAAATAGGCATCGGCAAAGGGCAGGCGCTCGGCGTCGCAGACCACCGTGGGCAGCAGCACACCGGCGTCGAGCAGGCGGTTGCGCCCAGTGCTGAGCATGGCGTGGTTGATGTCGGTAT
>JBBAPY010000335.1:0-2576 GCA_040400635.1 Rhodoferax sp. | reverse complement strand
GGCGGTACACCAAAACACATCATCAGCGCGAAGGTCAAAGGTCCAGTCCATGGTCAGCTTGGCCCACAGCAGGTAGCCGCCGGTGGAATGCTGCACGCCTTTGGGTTTGCCGGTGGAGCCGGAGGTGTACAAGATAAAGAGTGGGTGCTCCGCGCCCACGGCCACCGGCGCGCAGACGCTGCTTTGACCGGCCAAGGCGTCGGTAAAAGTTTTGTCGCGACCTGCCACCATATTGCAAGCCGTGGCGGTGCGCTGATAAACAAACACCGTTTTGATCGACTCGCAGCCGCCCATGGCCAGACCTTCGTCCACGATGGCTTTAAGTGGCAGTTCTTTACCGCCACGCATTTGGTAGTTCGCAGTAATAACAGCCACCGCGCCAGCGTCGATGATGCGTTCTTGCAAGGCTTTGGCGGAAAAGCCGCCAAAAACCACGCTGTGCGTGGCGCCGATGCGTGCACAAGCTTGCATGGCAATGACGCCCTCGAGCGTCATGGGCATATAGACCAGTACTCGGTCGCCTTTTTGAATGCCTGCGGCCTTCAGTGCGTTGGCAAACTGGCTGACGCGCGCCAGCAGTTCTTTGTACGTCGTTTTGGTAACCGTGCCGTCGTCAGCCTCAAAAATCACCGCGGTTTTGTTTTCCACGGGCGTACCCATGTGACGGTCCAGGCAATTGGCCGAGGCGTTGAGTTCTCCGTCGTCAAACCATTGGTAAAACGGTGCATTCGATTCATCCAGCACGCGGCTGAAAGGCTTGGACCAGCTCAGGTTCTCACGTGCCAACTGCGCCCAAAAGCCCTGGTAATCCTTTTCGGCGGCATCGCACAAGGCCTGGTAAGCCGGCATGCCGGCAATGCGGGCGCCTTTTTGGCTCGCCTCACTGGGATGAAAAACTCGGTTTTCAACCAGTACGGACTCGATAGTGGACGTCGACGAACTCATAGAACCTGTCTCCTTGTAGTATTCCAAAAACTGGGGCAATCTTCGACAGCGGCACTTACATTGCACTTACTTTACCCCTAGTCGCCCTAGATTTTGACGCCAAAACTGCGCTCCGGCAAGCTGGCCGCATAGCTGCGCTGGTCACGCTAGAGGCTAAACTCGACGCCTATCTGCCAGGCTTACACCATGACCACCATTACCCAAAACGACCTCGTTGAATCGGTCGCCGCCGCACTGCAGTACATCAGCTACTACCACCCCGCGGATTACATCGCCCACCTGGCCCGCGCTTATGAGCGCGAACAAAGCCCGGCCGCTAAAGACGCGATGGCCCAGATCCTGACCAACAGCAAAATGAGCGCTACCGGTCACCGGCCCATCTGCCAAGACACCGGCATCGTCAATGTCTTCCTGAAAGTGGGCATGGGCGTACGTTTTGCGGGCTTTAATGGCTCTTTGGATGACGCCGTCAACCAAGGCGTGCGCCAAGGCTATCTGCACCCGGATAACACCCTGCGCGCCAGCGTGGTCGCCGACCCCGAATTTGCGCGCAAAAACACCAAGGACAACACGCCAGCGGTGATCTTCACCGAATTGGTGCCCGGCAATAGCGTGGAAGTCACGGTCGCAGCCAAGGGCGGCGGCTCGGAAAACAAAAGCAAACTGGTGATGCTCAACCCGGGTGATTCGGTGGTGGACTGGGTACTCAAAACCGTGCCCACCATGGGCGCAGGCTGGTGCCCGCCGGGGATGCTGGGCATCGGCATCGGCGGTACAGCCGAAAAAGCGATGTTGATGGCGAAAGAAAGCCTGATGGACGACATCGATATGTATGCCCTGCAGGCCAAATCGTCGGATGGGCAGGCCCTCACGCAGACCGAGGAGCTGCGCCTGGAGTTGTACGACAAGGTCAATGCGCTGGGTATTGGCGCCCAAGGTCTGGGTGGTCTGACCACGGTACTGGACGTCAAAATCAAGCTCTACCCCACGCATGCCGCCAGCAAGCCGGTGGCCATGATCCCCAACTGCGCGGCCACCCGCCATGCGCACTTTGTGCTCGATGGCAGTGGGCCGGCCTATCTAACGCCACCGTCCCTGGACCTGTGGCCTTCGGTGCAATGGACGCCCGACTATGTAAAAAGCACCCGGGTGGACCTTAACACCCTGACGCCTGCCCAAGTAGCTACCTGGAAGGCCGGTCAGACCTTGCTGCTCAATGGAAAAATGCTCACCGGGCGTGACGCGGCGCACAAGCGCATTCAGGGGATGTTAGCCAAGGGCGAGCCACTGCCGGTGGACTTTACCCATCGGGTCATTTATTACGTAGGACCGGTCGATCCGGTGCCAGGCGAAGCCGTCGGGCCGGCAGGCCCCACCACCGCGACCCGAATGGACGGATTTACCGAAATGATGCTGGCACAAACCGGCCTGATTGCCATGGTGGGTAAGGCCGAACGCGGGCCGCTAGCCATCGAAGCCATCAAAAAGCACCAAAGTGCTTACCTGATGGCCGTCGGCGGTGCGGCTTACCTAGTCAGCAAAGCCATAAAGCAAGCCAAAGTCCTGGCCTTTGCCGACTTGGGGATGGAAGCGATTTACGAGTTTGACGTGGTGGACATGCCTGTCACCGT
>JBBAPY010000334.1:0-2579 GCA_040400635.1 Rhodoferax sp. | reverse complement strand
CCGGTGGCATGCTCAAACTTGACGTCTTTGAATTCGGGGGCCAGCTTCAGCATCGTCTCCATGTAGCCAAAGGTGGTGCCGAAAATGACTTTGTTGCCCTGGCTGGCCATGTCGCGAATCACGCGCTCGGCGTCAGCCGATTCGGGCACGTTTTCCACAAAGGAGGTAAGCACTTTGTCGCCGAACTCTTTTTCCAAGGCTTTACGCGCGTTGTCATGTGCAAACGTCCAGCCGCCATCGCCCACAGGGCCAACATAGGCAAAGGCGATCTTCAGCGGCTCGGCCTTCGCTGCCGCCGCCGGGGCGGGTGCCGCAGCCTCAGGCTTTTTGCCGCAGCCCACCAGCACCGCTGCTGCAATGGCTGTCACCGCTGCAATTTTCAGCAGCGATCGTTTTTGCACATCTGTCATGTCATTTCCTTTTTAGAAAGTAAGGTCAGGGGAGGGGAAAAAATCTTCAGGAACCAGGGTAAAACGGTTTTCCGATCGAAGCTGGCATATTAATCCTAATCCAGGTCGGATTGCGGGAAATCAGAGCCAAAACCACGATGGTCGCGACATAGGGCAGCATGCTCAGCACCTGGCTGGGCACTTCCACCCCAATGCCTTGCAGGTGGAATTGGAGCATGGTGACGCCGCCGAACAAATACGCCCCAAGGAGTACGCGGCCTGGCCGCCAGGTGGCAAAGGTGGTCAGCGCCAGGGCGATCCAGCCCTTGCCGGCGACCATGCCCTCCACCCACAAAGGGGTGTAAATAATCGAAAGATAGGCACCCGCCAGGCCACACAGCGCCCCCCCGGCGACCACACAGGCCAGCCGTATCCAGCGCACCGGGTAGCCCAGGGCATGGGCCGATTCCGGGCTTTCGCCTACGCTGCGCAAAATCAGGCCGCTGCGGGTGCGGTATAAAAACCAGACCAGCGCGCCGGCAAAGACCATCGTCAGATACACCAGCGGATGGTGCTTGAACAGCGCCGAACCGAGCAGGGGAATGTCCGACAAGCCGGGAATCACAAAAGTCGGCCGCTCGGGGATTTTTTCTTGCACATAGCCCACGCCCACAAAGGCGGAAAAGCCAGCGCCAAAAAGGCTTAGCGCCAGACCGGTGGCGTATTGGTTGGTGTTGAGCCAGATCACCAATGCGCCAAAAAGGGCGGCCATCAGGCCGCCCGCCAGCATGCCCGCCACAAAGCCCAAGCTGTCACTGCCGGTATGCACCACGGTGGCAAACCCGGCGATCGCGGCGCACAGCATCAGGCCTTCGGCGCCCAGGTTCACGATGCCTGCCTTTTCGTTGATCAACAGCCCCAGTGAGGCGATGGCCAACACCGTGCCGGCATTGAGCGTGGAGGCGATCAGCAATGCATAGGATTCCATCAGCGGCCCCCCCCGGTTGTGGCTTGCGTCTGGCGTACCAGCCGGTAGTTCACCAGCGTGTCACAGGCCAGCAGGCTAAACAGCAAAAGCCCCTGGAACACACCGGTCAGCGACTTGGGCAGCCCCAGACGCGATTGCGCCAGCTCTCCACCGATATAAAACATGCTCATCAGCAGGCTGGAAAATACCAGGCCCACCGGATGCAGCCGGCCTACATAGGCCACGATGATGGCGGCAAATCCATAGCCCGCCGGCACATAAGGTGTGAGCTGCCCTATGGGGCCTGCAACCTCTAGCGCGCCCGCCAGCCCGGCCATGCCGCCCGAGACCAGCAGCGCGGTCCACAAAGCCTGGCGCGCCGAAAAGCCCGCATAGCGCGCCGCCGCCGGTGCCAGACCTCCCACCTGCTGGGCAAACCCGGCGCGGGTGCGGAACAAAAACACCCACACCGCGGCCACACCGGCTAGCGCGAACAAGACGCCAATCGTCATGCGCGAACCGCTCATCAGGCGGGGAATGCGCGTCACCGCGTCAAAATTTTTGGTCTGTGGAAAGTTATAGCCCAGCGGGTCTTTCCAGGGTCCATAAACCAATAGGCCGAGCACCTGCACAGCGACATAGACCATCATCAGGCTGACCAGAATTTCATTGGCATTAAAGCGGTCGCGCAGTAGCGCGGTGATCCCGGCCCAGACCATGCCGCCTAGAACTCCCGCCAGAATAACCGCCACCACCATCCAGCTGCCCGTGTCCTTTTCGGCTAGCAGCGCTACGCCGCTGGCACAGACTGCGCCAATGATGTACTGCCCCTCAGCGCCGATATTCCACACATTGGAGCGAAAACACACTGCCAGCCCCAGCGCAATCAGCAGCAAAGGGGTGGCCTTGACCACCAGCTCGCCCAAGGCGTAAGCGCTTTTCACCGGCTCCCAGAAAAACATTTGCAAGCCGCGGACCGGGTCTTTGCCCAGCAGGCTAAACAGCAAAACGCCGAGCAGCACGGTAATTAGCAGCGCCAGCATGGGCGATGCAAAGGTCCAAAAAGCCGAAGGCTGTGCGCGTACTTGCAGCTTGATCACGCCTGTGCCTCCCACAAGCCACTCATCCACTCGCCCATTTGCGCCACCGTGGCCTGGCCCGCCGCAATCGAGGGCGACAACTTGCCATGGGCAATGACGTGCAAGCGGTCGCAAATTTCAAAC
>JBBAPY010000333.1:0-2594 GCA_040400635.1 Rhodoferax sp. | reverse complement strand
GTCCAGGCTGGAGACCATGCCGGTAATCGCGTCGGTGATCAGCTTTTTTTCATCTACTTGCTCCACATAGTCGCTTTTGATCAGGCCGAAAACGGTGGAGAGTTGCTGTAACTCTTCCAAAGGCATAGGCGCCAAGGTATTGCGGGCCACGGTTTGTACCGAAACCGTCGTCAGCGAGCCCGCCAATGCGCCCAGCATCACCCAGCCTGCAATCTTTAATTTTTGACCCATAGTCGTTTCCGTTTCCTTGTATCCCTGTGTGCGTAGTGGCATATTTGCCAGCACCGAATGCCTATTGTGCCTTTGAATAGGTCGTATTGTGGGCCTCGGGGGCTTAGCGCAGGGCCTGCGCCTGCGCTGCCTTCAAGCCGCTTTGCCTTGCGCTGCTACCGCCTGCGCCGCTTGGGCTATAGCCAGCGCGTCGCCCAAATAGTAATGGTGCATCGGTTTCATATCTGCGTCCAATTCGTAAACCAGCGGTATCCCATTGGGGATATTGACACCCACGATCTCATCGTCCCCGATGTGGTCCAGGTATTTCACCAGCGCTCGGATGGAGTTGCCGTGCGCCGCTATGACCGGGCGTTTGCCTGCACGCAATGCCGGCGCGATGGACTCTTGCCAAAAGGGCATAACCCGCGCCACCGTGTCTTTGAGGCACTCTGTCAGCGGCACCTGCCCCGGCGCCAGCTTGGCGTAGCGCGGGTCGCTGCCCTCCCAGCGCGGGTCGGCGGGCTCCAACGCCGGCGGCGGCACATCAAAGCTGCGGCGCCACATCAGCACCTGTCGCTCGCCGTACTGGCGCGCCATATCGGCTTTGTTCAGGCCTTGCAATGCGCCGTAGTGGCGCTCGTTGAGTCGCCAGCTGTGCACCACCGGCAGCCAGGTGCAGTCCATCTGGTCCAGGCAGTGCCATAGGGTGCGCGTGGCGCGTTTGAGCATGCTGGTGTAGGCCAAGTCGAAGGCAAAGCCTTGGGCTTTGAGCAAGCGCCCGGCGTTTTGCGCCTGTTCGATGCCCGTGGGCGTCAGGTCCACATCGGTCCAGCCGGTAAAGCGGTTTTCTAGATTCCAGGTGGATTCGCCGTGGCGTATCAATACAAGTCGGTGCATGGCAGGAAATAGGGGGGGTGAAGGGGATTGCAGCCGCGCGGACTGTGGGGGATCATGGGGCATTCTAAAATGCTCGATTGTTCTCCCCCCAGCACCCCCCAAGGAACCCTAGTGAAATTTATTCTCGATAACTGGATGTTGATTACCCTTGCCCTGATTTCCGGCGCCCTGCTACTCGCCCCTGTGATGCAAGGAGCAACCAATGGGGGCCTGAGCGCCAATGACGCAGTGTTATTGATCAACCGGGAAAAGGCAGTGGTGATAGATGTGTGTGATCCTGCGGAATTTGCCGCCGGGCACATCGTGGGTTCGAAAAATATTCCCTTGGCCGATTTGTCGGCCAAGCTGGCCGCGGCGGTCAAAAACAAAGGCTTGCCTTTGATCCTGGTTTGCCAGTCGGGCGCGCGTTCTGGGCGCGCGATGGCTGCGGCCAAAACGCTGGGTTATGCGCAAGTCCACTCGCTCGGTGGCGGTCTGGCCGCTTGGAAAAGCGCCGGGCTACCGCTGGAAAAAGCCTGATTCGCCCCCCAACTAAAGCTTTCCCATTGAGTCGATGATGCAAAACGTCAAGATGTACACCACCGCTGTTTGTCCTTATTGCGTGCAGGCCAAGCGTATTCTTAAGTCCAAAGGGGTGGAGTTGATCGAAGAGATCCGTATCGATACCAACCCCGCTGAGCGCAGTGCCATGATGGAGCGCACTGGGCGACGTACCGTGCCGCAAATCTTTATCGGCGATACCCATGTGGGCGGCTGCGATGACCTGATGGACTTAGACAGCCGTGGCGGCCTGATGCCCTTGTTGCTCGGGCCCTGAGCGAGCCTACAGCCCGCGCAGGCCTGCTGCGATAATTCAGGGCGCCAAAGGCCTTGCAAGCCCCAGCGCACCATCCCACGAGCCCCGCTTTTTGTACGCTGGGCTTTGTTTTCAATTGAAAGATTCACGCCATGTCAGAACAAGCCCCGGTTTTCCAAATCCAACGCGTTTACCTCAAAGAGGCGTCGATGGAGCAGCCCAATTCACCGGCCATCCTTCTTGAGCAGGAGCAACCTTCGGTGGACATTCAACTGGGCATTGAAGCCAATCCGGTGGCAGAAGGGGTGTTTGAAGTCAGTGTGACGGCTACTGTGCATACCAAAATAAAAGACAAAACCGTGTTTCTGGTGGAAGTCAAACAAGCGGGTATTTTCGAAGTGCGCAACCTGCCCGAAGAGCAAATGGGCCCGATCATGGGCATTGCCTGTCCGCAAATCGTATATCCCTATTTGCGCGGCAATGTGGCCGACCTGATTCAGCGCAGCGGCTTTCCGCCCGTGCATTTGTCGGAAATCAACTTCCAGGCGATGTACGAGCAACAGCAAAGCCAGGCGGCGCAAAACAGCGCAGCCGGTACCTTGCCCCAATAAAGCAGCTTCCCGCTGGCCGGTGGATCAGCGCATGAAGGTGAACGCATGAAAATCAGCGTATTGGGTGCCGGTGCTTG
>JBBAPY010000332.1:0-2601 GCA_040400635.1 Rhodoferax sp. | reverse complement strand
ATAACTGCCCGCAAGGCCGGCTGACCGACCACCGCATCAACCTGACGCTGTACAAATTACTCACCATCATGGAAGGCGACTTGGGTGATGTGGTCGAAGCCCTGCAAGCCTTTGAAGCCGCGCAGCAAATGGCGGATTTGGAATTGGGTAAGGTTTGAAGCGGCAAGTATGGACGCCGCGCCCACCGTCGAACAGGCTTTGCAAAGCGCCATCGCGCAAGGCATCGTGCGCTTGGAAAGCCAGCTTCTTTTACTGCACGCACTTGGCCGCACAGCCCAAGAGCGCGCCTGGTTGGTAGCGCACGATAAGGAAACACTTTCCATCACTGCCCAGCAAGTCTGGCAGGATGCGCTTAGGCGCCGCCTTGCGGGCGAGCCCCTGCCCTACATCACCGGCTGGGCGGCGTTCTACGGCTTGGACCTTCAAGTCGATGCGCGTGTTCTTTGCCCGCGTGCTGACACCGAAACCCTGGTGGACTGGGCCCTGGCGATTTTGCCGCCTGCAGCCCGCGCCGTCGACCTGGGCACCGGCAGCGGCGCTATTGCCTTGGCCTTGAAAGATCAGCGCCCTGATGTGCATATGCATGCTTGCGATATCAGCGCCGATGCCTTGGCTGTGGCGAAGGCCAACGCGCAGCGCTTGGGTTTGGAGGTGGCGTTTTCACAAGGGGCCTGGCTGTCGGGCTTGAGCGAAGCTTTTGATGCCATCGTCTCCAACCCGCCCTATATCGCCGACGCCGATCCGCACCTTGCGGCGCTGGCCCACGAGCCTCAGCAAGCCCTGACCAGCGGCGCCGATGGCTTAGACGACTTGCGCGCCATCATCGCCCAAGCGCCTGCCTGCCTGAAGCTCGGCGGCTGGCTATTGCTAGAACACGGCTACGACCAGGCTTCAGTAGTGCGCCAGTTATTGCAGGCAAAGGGTTTTGTCGAGGTGCAGTCGCGCGCGGATTTGGCGGGTATTGAACGTTGCAGCGGCGGGCGTTGGCCTTTTCCGGAGGCTTAATCCTGCATGCGCAGACAATGCCTTTTTCAAACGGGCGGGAACACACTCATCAAGCAGCAGGCGCATCGGCAGCCAGCCCTTCACGGGCCGCTTCTAGGACACCTATTGCGTGCGCACGCGCAACACTGGGAAAGTCCAGAAGGAAGTCTTTGAGCAAAGACGATCCCTCAAGATAGTCGAATAAATTTTTGACGGGCACTCGGGTTCCCGTAAAGCACAGTGCACCACTCATAACGTCCGGGTCCCGGCTCACCAATGCAGAGTCCATACGCACCTCCTAGGCTTTAAGTTTAGCGCGCCAACAAGCCCATGCCCATCCTTGGCGGCAAATACGCCCTATCAAACCAAAGCCGCATCCTTCGCCGCTTGTGCCACCAATTGGGGTACCAGCCCGAGCCGGTTGACGCCGCTGACCAGCGCCTTAATGGACGCGGTGACGATGTTGTGGTCCAGCCCCACACCAAAGCGGTCCGGTGCGTCCGTAGCGTCCGAACTCAGCTCCATAAAAGCACAGGCCTGGGCGTCGCCGCCGTGGGCGCTGCTCTTGGTGGAGCGCTCTTCAAAACTGCGTACCTGCACATCCACCCCAATGCTTTGCAAGGCCTGCACCGCCGCGTCGATGGGGCCGTTGCCATAGCCCTGCAGCGTGTGGCGCGCGCCTGCCACTTCCACCGTCAGGCGTATGCCCTGGCCACTGGCGTCGTGCGGGTGGTCGGTCAGCTGGTAGCCGACATAGCCCACAGGCACGGTGGGTTCCACATAGCTACGAGCAAACAGATTCCAAATATCTAGCGCGCTCATCTCGCCACCGTGGGTATCGGTGTAAGCCTGCACTTCGCCCGAAAACTCTACTTGCAAGCGGCGCGGCATGACGATGCCGTATTCGGCCTCCATCAAATAGGCGACACCGCCCTTACCGGACTGGCTGTTGACGCGGATGATGGAATCATAGGTACGGCCCACATCGGCCGGGTCTATGGGCAAATAAGGCACGCTCCACAGGCCGTTTTTGTCCAGCGCGGAAAAGCCTTTTTTAATCGCGTCCTGGTGCGAGCCGCTAAAGGCGGTGAACACCAAATCGCCCACATACGGATGGCGCGGGTGGATGGGCAATTGATTGCAATGCTCCACGGTACGGGCCACGGCATTTATATCGGAAAAGTCTAAGCCCGGGTTCACGCCCTGGGTGTAGAGGTTGAGCGCCAAGGTGACGATGTCCACATTGCCGGTGCGCTCGCCGTTGCCAAACAAGCAGCCTTCCACGCGGTCAGCACCGGCCATTAAGCCAAGCTCGGCGGCGGCCACCGCGGTGCCGCGGTCGTTGTGCGGATGCAGGCTGATGAGGACACTGTCGCGCCGGGCCACGTTGCGGTGCATCCACTCGATCTGGTCGGCATAGATATTGGGCGTGGCCACTTCCACGGTGGCGGGCAGATTGAGGATGACTTTATTGTCCGGCGTGGCGCCCCAGACTTCGGTCACCGCGTCGCACACTTCCTTGGCGAACTCGAGCTCGGTCGAGGTGAAGAGCTCCGGGCTGTATTGCAGCACCCATTCGGTTTGCGGATGCGCCTGGGCCAGTTCTTTGATCAAGGT
>JBBAPY010000331.1:0-2613 GCA_040400635.1 Rhodoferax sp. | reverse complement strand
AGCAGCAACAGGCAGGACAGCCACAAAACAGTCCACCAGCGGTTCGGGAACAAATCGCGCATAGGGCTAGCGGGCCGCCGCGCGGCGCGCAAACACGCCGTTAGGAAAGAGCAGTAAGGCCGCTACAAATGCGCCATACAAAAGCATGGAACGCATATTGGCCGAGGTCAGCGCCACGCCATAGGTCTCGATCACACCGAGCAGTAAAGCGGCCAGCAAACCGGCCATGGCATTGCCCAGCCCGCCCAAGATGATGACGATAAAACCGGCAATGGTGTAAGGGAAACCCGAGAAGGGCGAGAACTGGCCAAGCATGGATACCAGCACCCCGGCCAGTGCCGCAGACGCAAAGCCCAGCACAAAGCTCAGCCACTGCACACGGTCCACGTTGACACCCACAATAAAGGCCGCTTCGCGCCGCTCTATCACCGCGCGCGTAGCCAGACCAAAAACACTACGGCCTAAAAACACAGCAACCAGCAGGCAGCAAGTACCCGCCACGCACAGCGCAGCCAGGCGGTTGCCCGTCATGGACACCGAGCCCCAGTGATAGACCGTGCCCAGGTAGTTGTAGGCGCGGTTATTGGGTGTGAATACCAAAGCCGTGGCGTTTTGCACAACAATCGACAAGCCGAAAAAAAGCAGCAGCGAATTGCTCTCCATGCGCTGCACTTGGGCGGCGCTGCTATCGGCCAGCAAGCCTTTGAAAATGCCGCGGTACAGCGCATAGCCCAACAAGCCCCCGGCGGCGGCCACCACCGGCGCTACCAGCAGGGGCGAGAGGCCAAATGCGCTAAAGGCCCAATAAGCGGCATAGGCCCCCAGCATCACAACTTCACCATGGGCCACATTCAGTAAGCGCATGGTGCCATAGACCAGGTTCAGCCCCAGCGCAATCAAGGCATAGAGCGAACCGGTCACCAGGGCCGCAAACAACAACTGGCCCGAAAGCAGGGTTTCGAGCACCGTCATGTCGGCGTTACCAGCCCTTCTTGGCTTCGAACTTGGAACTGGCCATGGACGCTGGCCAGACCAGTTGCAGCTTACCCTTCTGGGTTTGCACAAAGGCCGTCGGTGTGATCACGTTTTGCACGCCTTCAAACTTGACT
Organism: Rhodoferax sp.; assembly: GCA_040400635.1. Lineage (GTDB taxonomy): Bacteria > Pseudomonadota > Gammaproteobacteria > Burkholderiales > Burkholderiaceae_C > Allorhodoferax. The sequence continues at coordinate 1,504 of JBBAPY010000331.1, read as the reverse complement.
TTACCGTTGATGGTGTCAAAGGTGCTGCTGCTGATCATGTCGCGCATTTTCGCCTTGTCCAAGCCCGTCTTGGCCACGGTGGTCTCCAAGATTTCTAAAGACATCCAAGCCAGGGCGGAATTGAGATAGTCCGGGTCTTCGCCAAACTTTTTCACGTAGGCGTCATAAAAGGCTTGAGAACCCTTCCACTCGGCACGGGGCGACCAGTGGGCAATCGTCACCACGCCTTCGGCAGAGGCGGCGCCGACAGCTTTGGGGAAGAAAGCATCGCTCGGCCCGATGGCGACAAACTGGAAGGGCTGATTCAGGCCCAACTCTTTAGCCTGCTTGGCGTAGAGCACCGAGTCACCGGGGTAGGCCAGGGCCAGCACCGCGTCCACATTGGCCTGCTTGATCTGGGTCAGCGTGGAGGTCATGTCGCTGATGTCTGGCGGGTACTCGGTAGAGACTTTGATTTCAATACCCGCCTTTTTTAGCTCCGGCTCCAGGAAATTCTTGATCTCTTTGGTAAAGGGCAGTACGTTGGACAAGACCGCGACCGATTTCACGTTTTGCGTTTTCAGCATCGCCGTCAGCTCCGCACCGATGCGGTCAGGAATCGCCGAGGTGGGAAACCAGATGTAGCCAGGTTTGACCTGGCGCAGTGCCACCGATGCAGCAGTATTGCCGACCATCGGGAATTTGAACTTTTCGAGTACCGGCGCAATCGCCAGGTGAAACGGCGTTCCCCAGGGCGCCAGCAACAAATCGACCTTGTCGTCGGTAATCAGCTTTTCGTAGATGCGCACCGCTTGCTCTGGCTTGGACTGGTCGTCAAACACCACAAACTCCACTTTACGGCGTACGCCGCCCACATCCATGCCGCCTTTGGCATTGGTCTGATCGCGCCAGAGTTCATAAGTGTTCATTTGCGAGGGCGTGGCGTTGGCCAACATGCCGGTGCGCGCCATAGAAAAGCCGATGCGCAAGGGTTTGTCCGCCTGTGCGCAGGCCATGCCCGCCGTCAATGCGAGCAATGCTGCCGTGACTCCGCTGACAAAGGCCCGGCGGTTTGAAAAAGAAAATTTCATCTCATTACTCCAGTGCTTCAGGAAAAAGTTGAACGACCAGGACCGTGCATCCATGCCGCTGCACGTGCCACCCAGGGACGGGTGGCATCGCCGCAAGCGACGCTGGTCTCGAAGTGGTCACATGCTTCGAGAATTTCTAACTCCGCGGGCACACCGGCCGCTCGCAGTGCCGCACGCATTTGCGCGGCCTGGGCGATGAGGTGCGGAAAATCGCGCTCGCCATGGGCCATGAAAAACGGCGGGCAAGCGGCAGGCTCTATCAGGTGCAAGGGCGATGCGCTGCGCTCCACTTGCGCATCATGCGCAGCGTCCACCGCCGGCCCCAGGAAGCGCGGGCGTTGCGACAGGCCGCTGCCCTCGCCTAGGAGGTACACGCCCGACACCGGCAAGCAACCGGCCAGAGGCTGCGCTGCCAGGTCGCGCGCGCTGCGCCA
>JBBAPY010000330.1:0-2615 GCA_040400635.1 Rhodoferax sp. | reverse complement strand
CGTTGGTACTACCTCCTACGGTTTTGGGCTTTTACCTACTGGTGACACTGGGGCCGGATGGTCCCTTGGGGAGGCTGACGCTTTTGATGGGCCTGGGTACCCTGCCCTTTAGCTTTGCCGGATTGGTGGTCGGCTCGGTGGTGTACTCCCTGCCTTTTGCGGTGCAACCCCTGCTGCATGCCTTCCATAACATGGGCAATCGGCCATTGGAGTTGGCTGCCACCTTGCGCGCCTCGCCGCTCGATGCATTTTTCAGCGTTGCCCTGCCGCTGGCTTGGCCTGGCTTTGTGAGCGCCGCCGTTCTCAGCTTCGCGCATACCATTGGCGAATTCGGCATGGTATTGATGATGGGCGGCAACATCCCGGGCCAAACCAGGGTGCTCTCCACCCAGATTTACGGGCATGTGGAAGCCATGGCTTACGCCCAGGCGCATGCCTTGGCGGCGGGTATGTTGGTTTTTTCATTCGCGGTGCTGCTGGGTCTGAACCTGCTGCAAAAACGCGGCTTACGCATGGGAACTTAGGCGTGTCCGCCGACAACCACATCTCGCTGCAATGGGTCCGATCAGCCTTTAGGCTGGAGGTGGATATCAGCCTGCCGTCCCAAGGCATTACCGCAGTGTTCGGCGCCTCGGGCTCAGGAAAGACCAGCTTGCTGCGCTGCGTGGCCGGTTTGGAACGCCCTTCCCAGGGCCTGGTGCGAATGAGCGGCCAGGTCTGGCAGGACGCGCAAACCTTCCTGCCCACCTGGCGCAGGCCGCTGGGCTATGTGTTCCAGGAGGCCAGTTTGTTCGAACACCTGACGGTGCAAGGCAATCTTCACTTTGGGCTGCGCCGCAGTGCGCAGGGGAAAGCCGGCCAAAAGCATTTGCAACAAGCGATTGAACTGCTCGGCATCGGGCACCTGCTGGCGCGGCAGGTACAAGCGCTTTCGGGCGGCGAGCGCCAACGCGTCGCAATTGCCAGCGCCTTGGCCCTGCAACCGCGCGTGCTGCTGCTCGATGAGCCACTGGCAGCGCTGGATGCCGCGAGGCGCCAGGACATACTCCCCTGGCTTGAGCGGCTTCGGGACGAGGTGCGCATTCCTATGTTGTACGTGACGCATGCGCTGGAGGAAGTGGTGCGTTTGGCCGACCACCTGTTAGTGCTGGACCAGGGCAAGCTTGCCGACAGCGGGCCGGTGGCCCAGGTGTTGGGTCGCAGCGCTGCCAACTTGGCCAGCGGCGAAGACCTGGGCGTGCTGCTTCACGCTAACGTGCAGGAGTTTGATCCCGCGTGGCACCTCATGCGCGTGGGCTTTCCCGGCGGCAGTCTATGGGTCAAAGACAAGGCCCTGGCACTGGGTGCGCCGGTGCGCGTGCGCGTGCTGGCCCGTGATATCAGCCTGGCCGTCGGCCCGCCTCCGGTCAGCAGCATTCAAAACCTATTGCCAGTTACGGTGCTGGAAATGAGGGCTGACGCGCATCCCTCCCAGTGCCTGGTGAGGCTTTCCTGTGGCAAAGACGACCACGCCAGTGTGCTGTGGGCCCGCATCACGGCGCGCGCAGCCCATGCCTTAGACCTGCAGACAGGCGCGCCCGCTTGGGCACAGGTGAAAGCGGCGGCTTTGGTCGGTGCGTAGACGCGGGTGCCTAGGCCCCCGAGCTGTTGCTGCAAAGAAGATAAGGCGGGGACGAAGCACTTCTGGGCTAGAATGCGTGGTTTTCCGCGGCAAGTTCTGCGGGCTTTGGATCGGGCAGTCGTTTGCCTGAGGGCCCATGGGCGGCTACCGCACCTGATGGATCGACTATGAAAGCTGGCATTCACCCCAATTACCGCGACGTTTGTTTTGTGGACTTGTCCAACAACTTCAAATTCGTCACCCGCTCTTGCGCCAATACCAAGGAAATGATCAAGATGGAAGACGGCCGCGAACTGCCGTTGTACAAGCTCGATACATCCAGCGAATCGCACCCGTTCTACACCGGTACACAAAAATCCGTGGACAACATGGGTGGACGCGTTGAACGGTTCCGCAACCGCTTCGGCAAGACCGCAGTCAAGTAAATCAGAATCAGGCTGCGGCCTGAACTGTAATAAGAAAAGCAGCCTGGATACCCGAGCTGCTTTTTTTTCGACTTCAAACTCCCTCAACGATTCCCACAGACATTTGCCAAGCCCGTGAATTACCCAACCCCGGCTATCGTCACCCGCGCTGCCGCCAGACGCCTGCCGCGCTGGGCCCTGATGCTCTTATGCGCCGCCTACCTTCTGCCGGGGTTCATTGGGCGCGAGGCCTGGAAGAGCGCAGACATGTCGGCGCTCGGGTTCATGGCGGAACTCGCACAGGGTACGTCGCAATGGCTGTCCCCCACGCTGCTGGGCAACGCTGGCGAACACCCTTCCCTGTTGCCCTATTGGCTGGGTGCGCTGTTCATGCGCTGGAGCCCGAACTGGATTGCGGTGGACTTTGCTGCGCGGCTGCCCTTCATGGTGATTCTTGGGATGGGTATGGTCGCAACTTGGTACGCAACGTACCAACTCGCAGCCAGCCCCAAAGCGCAACCTGTGGCTTTTGCGTTTGGCGGAGAAGCTGCACCAAAGGACTACGCCCGCGCAATTGCCGACGGTGGCCT
>JBBAPY010000329.1:0-2695 GCA_040400635.1 Rhodoferax sp. | reverse complement strand
TGCCGATAAGGTACGCGCGATCTTGTGCCGCTAAGCTCTCCACGGCGGTGAACACGCAGACCCGCTCGGCCGGGGCAACATCCCTGTTCACCACGCCTGCGATCCACTGCCTCTTCTGGGCGTTCAGCTCGCAGGCGAACCGTTGCTTGAAACACACGTTGATGCCTCTGTCTGCGTACGCCGCCTGCATGGCCTGCCAGACATAGTGGACCCCATCGGAGCCACTGCAAAGGCTTCCCCATGTTCTCGTCCCCTGCGGGGCCAGCTCCCGGTCGGGCGCCAGTTTCTTGAAGGCCTCGCAGTGCGCTGCTGCCAAGCGAGGCAAGAGGCTGCCATCTGGGAACCACCAAGCGGGCACCTGGCGGCCGGAGGTCGCGATGGCTGCCCGCCTGGCCGCGGCCTCGTCCACGCTCGGCTGCGGCAGCAACCGCCGACGCTTCAGCGCTGCCTGCACCGACATCGCCAGGCAAGTTCCGAGCACAGGCAAAACCTGGGCCGGAAATGAGCGCGTCGCCCGCGTAGCTGAACGTAAGACTTCCCTACGTCCTAGAATTCCATGTCGGTGATGGCCCTGCCCCGCCCCTACCCTGCCAAACTTCCCTATGTCCTAGAATTCCATGTCGGCGATGCCCCTGCCCTGCCCCTTCCTGACCCCTGCCAACACTTGGGACCATGCTAGCATCATGGACTGCAAGCCCCCGAGGCCTGCAAATCACGGAAGCAGGGAGAGCGATGAGGATGCCCATCGCAACTGACCTCAATCCTCATTCTCAGGGTCAATACGCTCCGCATTCTGCCTCCCTTCCCCTGTCTCTTCTCGAGCTCCCTTCCCCCACGCCCGACTCCCTGGCACACCCACAACTGGAACAAGCGAAGAGTAAGGCGGGCAATTCGTATCGACTGCCGCTGATGTGCAATTGCGATGACTCACAACGGCGGGGAGCGAAGGCATTGCGTTCAATCCTCACCGGAATCGCGCTCCCTTCCCGTTCTCTCGACTGATATCCGACCGTTCCTGTAGACATCCCATCCCTGCAGTGTGAAAAGCGAGCCCCCAAAAGTCCACACTGCGAGGCTTACCTACGGGCACGCTTTGGTTCCTTCGGCGGCGCTGCCGCCTTCGGCGCCGCTGCCTTCAAAACCCGCTTCCCGGCGCCACCCCCAGCGGCTGCCCCAGCGCCCTCGTCACCCCGACCGCCCTGCCTACCGCCGCGACCGCGACCCCCCCGACCGCGACCGGGACCCCGACCCCCAGCGGCAGCCTCACCGGGCGCCTCTCCATCGCGCTGTCCTTGCTCCGCAGCGCAAGCGGCTCCTGTGCCGGCGCCCACCACCCCGGGGGCTGCCTCTCCCTCCTCCCCGGGCGCTCCGCCTCCCTCCGCCTCCTCCGCCGCCCCGGGGGCTCCTCCGCCCTCCTGCCCGGCCCCAGGCTGCCCAGGAGGCGCCACAGCCACCATGGCCGTTGCACTAGACGGGGCAGCCGGCAGCCCTTCGGGCGCCGGCGCCGACGTCCCCCCATCAGAAGGCGCCTGCGGCCGCCCCCTGGGCGCCTGCGGCTGCCCTGTAGGCGCGCGCTTGCCGATCTGCCTCACGCTGCCCTTGGTCGCCACGCTGCCCTGGATCTCTGCGAGGATGGAGTGACCGAAAACTGGTTCAGAGGGCCACGGTTTGGCCGACATGGTCTCCAAGATCGACAAGACCTTCTCCTTCTGCACCTTCCCGAAGGTCGGGTTGCGGAAGAGCGTGAGGCAGGCGAACAGGCACACGTGCCACAACAACTTCGCATTCAGCTCCTCTGAACTTGTCGACAAAGCCTCCGGGACGGTGGGGCCCTTCTTCTTCAACGCCTGGTTCAAGCGGTTCTGCAACGAGGCTAGCCCCTTCGTCTTGCTTTCCACAGCCTTCCGGTAGGCCGACTCATCCACATCGGCGTCGGGGATGTCGGTCAGGATTTTGCGACCTCTGCCACCAACGATGGCAACAGTACACGGTTGGGCACGAGCAAACTTGAACAATGCTGGAGCTCACCCGCCGGCCTGTGACAAACACTTGAACGCCACACGTGGACAATATCAAGACAAATGTGCTTGAAACAAGTTATTGTGACGAGAGGGGGAAGGGCGGGGTGGAGAGAGGGGTGGGGGGGCTGGGAAGGGGGAAGGGAGGTGGGGGGGGCAGTATTAGTCGTAGTAGTCGTATATACTATAGTCCTCGTAGTAGTCGTAGTAGTCGTAGTAGTAATAGTTACAACAACAAGAGCAAGCTTGCCTTCGTCAACCAACTGCTCGAGCAAGGCCGCGTGAACTGAGCTCGTCTTTGTCGCGAGCGTCTGCGCCTCCGTGTGAATCTTGGTCAACAACACCATCACGCCGCTCTCGAAGAAACCAGCGCTCTCCGCGTGGGACGAGCGGTCCTCAGACTTGTCGATCACCGCCGTTTGCAAGGCGCTTAGGGCCTGCGAAACCGACTCCTCCAACTCGGCCACTCTCGCGAACTTGTCCCCGGCAGCGTTCATCTCGTTGTAGAGGCCCACCGCCTGCAAAGGAGGGTTCCATTTGTCAGCACTTATTCAAGACTAATTGGAGGCACGGTCGAGTCGGGTAGTTGCTTCGCATTAATGCATGCTTTGCGGGTTCTCCCATCCCCCCCCCTCCCCCCCCCCCCCCCCCCCCCCCCCCCCCCCCCCCCCCCCCCC
>JBBAPY010000328.1:0-2709 GCA_040400635.1 Rhodoferax sp. | reverse complement strand
CCGGTCGCACCCTGGCCGTGGTGGGCGAATCGGGTTGTGGCAAATCCACACTGGCCCGCATGGTGGCGCTGGCCGAGCCACCGGCCAGCGGAAGCTTGCTGCTCGGTGGCATGCAAGTGGCCGACGCCTCGCCCGCACAGCAAGTAACTTTGCGCAAGCGCGTGCAAATGGTGTTTCAAAACCCCTATGCCTCACTCAATCCGCGCCAGCGCATAGGCCAAATACTGCAAGGCCCTTTGCACATCAACACCGATTTAAGCACCCAGGCCCAGCGCCAGCAGGCCGCGCAAATGCTGGAGCGGGTGGGCTTGCGGCCCGAACATATTGACCGCTACCCGCATATGTTTTCAGGCGGGCAGCGCCAACGCATCGCCATTGCGCGCGCCCTGATGCTCAGCCCTGCGCTGCTGGTCGCAGACGAGCCAGTATCCGCGCTGGACGTTTCCATCCAGGCCCAAATTCTCAACTTGCTTGCGGACTTGCAAGCCTCGCTGGGCCTGGCCTATTTATTCATTTCGCACGACTTGGGCGTGGTACGCCATATCGCCCACGAGGTGCTAGTGATGTACCTCGGACACACTATGGAGCAAGGGAATAAAAACACGATTTTTGAGCGGCCCCTGCACCCCTATACGCAGGCGCTTTTGGGCTCTACGCCCACGCTGCGCCGTGGCTTGTCCAGCGCCAAGCGCATGGTTTTACAAGGTGAATTGCCCTCGCCACTGGCTCCGCCGAGCGGCTGCGTTTTTTCCACCCGCTGTCCGCATGCCACCCCCCGTTGCCACCACGAACGCCCCCTGTTACAAGCATTCCATGGTAGGCTGATCGCCTGTCACGAAGCCGCCAAACTGGCGGATCCCGCAGCAGTTGCCAACACCGGCACACACTAAACCAAGGAGTTATTTACGATGCGAAGCTTTACACCCCATAAGCCCACCAAGCGACATGCCCCGTGGGCCACTCTAGGCGCGCTTGCCGCCAGTGCACTGATCGCCGTCTCCGGCGTTTCCGCTAAAACTCTGGTGTATTGCTCTGAAGGCAGTCCGGAAAATTTTTATCCCGGCATCAACACCACAGGCACCTCTTTTGATGTCAGCGAACAGATTTATGACGGCCTGGTCGGCTTTGAGCGCGGCGGCACCTCCGTTGTCCCGGCGCTCGCCGAGAAGTGGACGGTGTCCAAAGACGGCTTGGAATACCTATTCCAACTGCGCAAAGGCGTGAAGTGGCACAGCAATAAAAACTTCCAGCCTACGCGCGACTTCAACGCCGACGATGTGCTCTTTATGATCGAGCGCCAATGGAAAGAAAGCCATCCCTTCTTCAAAGTTACCAGCCCCAACCATTCCTACTTCGGCGACATGGGCATGCCCAAACTGCTCAAGTCGGTGGATAAAGTCGATGACTACACCGTCAAAATCGTGCTGAACCGTCCAGAAGCGCCTTTCCTGGCAGACTTGGCCATGCAATGGGCGGGCGTGCAATCCAAAGAATATGCCGACGCCATGCTCAAAGCCGGTACGCCAGAAAGAATTGACCAGGAACCTATCGGCACCGGCCCCTTCTCATTGGTGCAGTACCAAAAAGACGCCATCATCCGCTTCAAAGCCCACCCCACCTACTGGGCCGGAAAAGCCAAGATTGATGACTTGATATTCTCCATCACCCCAGACGCTTCTGTGCGCTGGGCCAAGGTACAAAAAGCCGAATGCCATGTAATGCCCTACCCCAACCCAGCCGACCTGGACAGCATCCGCAAAGACGTCAATGTGCAAGTGCTGGAGCAAGCCGGCCTCAATGTCGGCTACCTGGCCTACAACACCACCAAAAAACCGTTTGACGATGTGCGCGTGCGCAAAGCCATCAACATGGCAATCGACAAAAACGCGATTATTTCGGCGGTTTACTTGAGCACCGGCGTCGCAGCAATCAACCCGATTCCACCCAGCATGTGGTCGTATAACAAAGCGATCAAAGACGACGCCTTCAACCCGGCTGAGGCCAAAAAACTGCTGGCCGCCGCCGGATACCCCAATGGCTTTAGCACCGACTTATGGGCTATGCCTGTGCAGCGCCCCTACAACCCCAATGCCAAACGTATTGCCGAATTGATGCAGGCGGACCTGGTAAAAATCGGTGTCACGGCCGAAATCAAGAGCTTTGAATGGGGCGAGTACCGCAAACGCATGCAAGCCGGTGAACACCAGATGGGCATGCTGGGCTGGACCGGCGACAACGGCGACCCGGACAACTTCCTGGACACCCTGCTGGGCTGCGATTCGGCCAAAACCAATGGCTCCAATGTCGCCAAGTTTTGCTACCAACCCTATGAAGACATCGTAAGCAAAGCCAAAGTGGTCACCGGCGTGGCCGAGCGCACCAAGCTCTATGAGCAAGCCCAGGTGATCTTCAAAGAGCAGGCGCCCTGGTTCACCATCGCTCACGCCGTGCAGCTCAAGCCAGTGCGCAAAGAAGTGATTGACTTCAAACTCAGCCCCTTTGGCCGCCACACTTTTTATGGGGTGGACATCCGGTAAGGACGGCACGCGTCTGCACATTAAAAACGCGCCTTTGGCGCGTTTTTTTGTGGAAATGAAAAAATTAAAGTGTCTTCAAGAAAAAAGCCGTCAATCGCAAGATTGACGGCTTTTTGATTTGGCGGAGTGGACGGGACTCGAACCCGCGACCCCCGGCGTGACAGGCCGGTAT
>JBBAPY010000327.1:0-2729 GCA_040400635.1 Rhodoferax sp. | reverse complement strand
GAAGGGGTATAGCTCAATTGGCAGAGCGTCGGTCTCCAAAACCGAAGGTTGTAGGTTCGATTCCTACTGCCCCTGCCACCTGAAGCGCTGGTGGTAAACAGGCCCGCTACGGTGTAGCGGGCTTAAGCGTCTTAAGGGCGCGAAATGTGAATAGATAGTTGCACTGGAATACCAAGAGATCATGGCCACAACACAAGTTCAGACCGTTAGCACCGCAGGGGATAAGGCCAAGCTGGTCGCGTCCGCGCTGCTAGTGGTGGCAGCGCTGGCCGGATATTTCCTGCTAGCCAAGCAAGGCTCCTTGGCGCAATGGGCGGCCTTCTTGGTCTTGTTGGCTCTGGCGGTAGTGAGTTTTCTGGTTTCTGAGCCAGGTAAGCAATTGATAGCGTTTGGCCGTGATGCCTGGCGCGAGGTAAAAAAAGTAGTCTGGCCGACGCGCAAAGAAGCGACGCAGATGACGGCGGTAGTGTTTGGCTTTGTGCTGATCATGGCCTTGTTTCTCTGGCTAACGGATAAGACGCTGGAATGGGTTTTTTATGACTTAATTCTGGGTTGGAAAAAATAATGACTGAAGAAGTTCAAGCCCCGCTGGTCGAGTCGGCCATGCCTGTATCGACCAATAGCAATCCCGATTTGCGTTGGTACGTGGTGCACGCCTACTCCGGTATGGAAAAAGCCGTTGAGCGCAACATTCTCGAGCGCATTACCCGTTCGGGTATGCAGGACAAATTCGGGCGCATTTTGGTGCCTATGGAAGAGGTGGTGGAAGTAAAAAACGGTCAGAAAAAAACCACCGAGCGGAAGTTTTTCCCTGGCTATGTGCTGGTTGAAATGGTGATGGACGATGACACCTGGCATTTGGTGAAGCACACCAATAAGGTCACCGGATTTGTCGGTGGCTCCAAAAATCGTCCGGCTCCGATTTCTGAGGCGGAAGTTTCCAAAATCGTGAACCAGATGCAGCAAGGCACTGAGAAGCCGCGCCACAAAGTCGAATTTATGGTGGGCGAGTTTGTTCGCATCAAAGACGGGCCGTTTACTGATTTCAATGGCTCGGTCGAGGACGTCAATTACGACAAGAGCAAAGTGCGTGTTTCGGTCACGATTTTTGGGCGTTCCACCCCGGTGGAGTTGGAGTTCTCACAGATCGAGAAGACCTGATTTTTTTCGCGGGCATTTGCCCGCAGACAGCCCGCGTTTTCCGACGCAATGCGGGTGGTGGTAGGAGTCGATACCCCGGGGAGCTGCGGGCTGAGTGGTTCAGCACCAAAGCGTTATTACCCGTAAGGAGCAATCATGGCGAAAAAAATCGTCGGCTTTATCAAGCTGCAAGTACCAGCTGGAAAAGCCAACCCATCCCCCCCCATTGGCCCGGCGCTGGGTCAGCGCGGCCTCAACATCATGGAGTTCTGCAAGGCTTTCAATGCCCAGACCCAAGGTGTCGAGCCCGGACTGCCGCTACCGGTGGTCATTACCGCATTTGCGGACAAGAGCTTTACTTTTGTCATCAAGACCCCGCCCGCGACGGTCTTGATTAAGAAAGCGATCAAACTGGACAAGGGCTCGGCCCGCCCGCACAGCGACAAGGTCGGCAAGATCACGCGTGCCCAGCTTGAAGAGATTGCCAAAACCAAGATGAAAGACATGACTGCAGCCGATTTGGATGCAGCGGTCCGTACCATCGCCGGCTCTGCCCGCTCGATGGGTGTGAATGTGGAGGGCGTGTAAATGTCTAAACTGACTAAAAATCAAAAAGCCCAGCAGGGCAAGATTGTGGCCACCAAGTTGTATCCGCTTACCGATGCACTGGCTTTGGTGAAGGAATTTGCAAAGGCCAAATTTGACGAGTCGATCGACGTTGCCGTGCAACTCGGTGTAGATGCCAAGAAGTCCGACCAAGTGGTGCGTGGCGCTGTCGTGTTGCCCAACGGAACTGGCAAAACCACCCGCGTGGCGGTGTTCGCCCAAGGCGCCAAGGCTGAAGAGGCCAAAGCCGCAGGGGCCGACATTGTTGGCATGGACGACCTGGCCGCGATGGTCAAGGCTGGTGACATGCCTTTTGACATAGTGATTGCCGCACCTGACGCGATGCGCGTGGTCGGTACGCTGGGTCAGATTCTGGGTCCGCGTGGCCTGATGCCTAATCCCAAGGTCGGGACCGTGACGCCGGATGTGGCTACTGCTGTGCGCAATGCCAAAGCGGGTCAGGTGCAGTTCCGTGTGGACAAAGCCGGTATCGTGCATTCCACCATTGGCCGCCGTTCGTTTGACTCCGCGCATTTGCAGGTCAACTTGGTTGCTTTGGTAGAGGCTTTGAACAAATCTAAGCCTGCTACCAGCAAAGGCGTATACCTGCGCAAGATGGCTTTGTCCTCCACCATGGGTGTAGGCGTGCGCGTGGACGTGCAGTCTCTGACAGCTTGATTTTGAAGTAATTGAATTTGGGCGCTTTGTAAGAAGCGCCCGATGTGGTGGGTCCCTGAAGCAGAAATCTGCAAGGGGGGCCATCCAAGACCGTTGGTGTGCAGTTCGGCTGTGCTTAATCAGTGAAAACCAACGCAGATGGCGATCCCGCTGCAGACGGATGTACATCCTTCCACAGTTGATCGCTGCATTTTGGAGCGCAAGCGGTGTAAACCGCAAAGCGCATGTAAAGGAGTAGACCTTGAGTTTGAATCGCAGTGAGAAAGAAGCGGTCATTTCAGAAGTGACCAGCCTCGCCGCTAAAG
>JBBAPY010000326.1:0-2751 GCA_040400635.1 Rhodoferax sp. | reverse complement strand
GTGTGCGCGTGTGCGCGTGTGCGCGTGTGCGCGTGTGCGCGTGTGCGCGTGTGTGTGCGCGTGGATGTCGTACGTGTGTGCATGTGTATGTGTCCCGTGTGACGCATCGCGGCCATCGCCTGCCCCCGCCTTTCGACAGAGGCTCATCCGGTCTGGTCGTGTCCGGCCGAGCAGTCGTCAGCTCTTTAGTCAGTAGTCGTCAGCGATTACAGCAGCGGCCACAGCCCCTTCTCCCTAGCTCCACTCTCTGCACTCACACCTCTCGTCCCCGCCCCCCGTCAGCCACGAGATGCCCTTCATTTACCTCCTTCCCTCTCCCACTCACCCACCTCCCTACATCGGCACGTCTCCGTCCACTACTGCATGCTCTGCTCCGCACACATCGCCCCTTGCCCCGACCCTCTCTACTGCCCTGCCCTGCCCACCAGGCGTCACCGGCGACTGCGCCAACGCCAACCTACAACCCAACGCTCAGACCGCCAACTTCGGCGCTACCCCCGCCCTCTCCGGAACTACATACACCAAGCTCACCAGCGGCATCAAGTACAGCGGCAGCGTGAACTCCAGAAAACTGGCGAATTTCCGCATCCGCAATCCCAATGGATGCAACTCCATGAACGTCTTGCTCACCACCACCTCGGGCAAGCTTTTGGACGGCTCGACTGCTCAGATGACTGACTACAGCAAGGCAATGTCGGCCGAGATTTCGATCGGCAAGTGGCCCAACATACTGCCCACGCTTGCAGACAAGTCGTGGTCGGGCTACTCGTCGTTTAATCAAAACTTCACAATCGACGCCTGGGACCCCGCCCTGGACGGCGGCTCGACCTGCGGTGCAGCACAGGACCAGCCCTGCTACTACTACATCAGCGTGTTTGGATACATTAGTACCGAAACTCTGAAGAGTGTCAATTTCGACCTGACCATCACTTTGTCCCTCCAGCACCGCGCCTTTGGAGTGCCACAGCTCAACCAGATCGTCGCTGCGGGCGGGTCCAACCAGTACAAGTTCTGCCTTCAGACCAACAGCACGCTGCCCTACTACTCGACCGACGCGCGCATCAACCTGTATAGCTACACAGACTCGTGCGCCTGCCCAGGTGGGTTCCTCTCCCTCTCCCTCTCCCTCTCCCTCTCCCTCTCGTCCTCGACCTCGATCTAACTCTCTCTCTCTCTCTCTCTCTCCATCTCCCTCTACCTCTCCCTCTCCATCTCCCTTCCTTGCTCCCCGCTCCCCAGGCTCCTACTCAGACCTGCAGCTGGTGGTGAGCAAGAGCGACGCGCAGGCCGCCATCACCGACAACGTGTGGCGCATCGGTCACGGAAACAAGGTAAGTGAGTGAGTGAGTGAGGGCCCTGCCCTCACTCTCACTGAGTGACGACACTTATGCTTCTTCCGCCATCATGTGCCTCCCTCCAGTCACTCCCTCTGCCAAACACACACACAACCAATCTCTCCTCACTCCCTCCATCCCTTCTCTCCCTTCTCTCCCTCCCCCCGCTCCTTTCCCCCCCTAGCCCGCCTCCGGCACCTCCACCCTCGACCTCTCCCCCACCGACCCTGACGTGCGGCCTGGCACTTACTACCTCTCCGTCCTGGGCTACTGCAGCAATGCTGACCAGTGCCTCGCCAGGGGGGGGCCTTGCAGCTGCGCCCCCTGTGCCAATCTGCCCTCCTCGCCGTACGCTCTGTCGGTCCATGCTGTGGCAGCGAGGTGCGGGGTTGACCTTTTGAGAGTGTGTGTTGAAAAGATACTCGCACTCACTCACTCACTCACTCTCACACACACGCACACAAATCATCACACTAATCATCACACAAATCATCACACTAATCATCACACAGCGATTCCAACCCCCTCGGCTCGTGCGCACTCCAAGAGCCCTACAACACCTTCTCCTACGGCCAGGCGCAGTGCTGCTACCCGCTAGCCGCGCTTGAGGCAGACGTCACCTCGCTCAAGACACTCTCTGCGCAGGTGAGCTGAGCTGACTGCCTGACTACACTCTCAACGCTTGTGTACGTATATACACCTAACACTTAAAGTTATGCACACGTGTGTGTAACGTTAGCACTTCTTTCTAACGTGCGCTCAACATCCCTCCGTGTCAATGCACTAACACTCTGCCCTAACTGACATTTACTGCGGTACAGACTCTGCAGATCGCCAACGGAGGCGTGGGGCTCGCCGTCCTGCTATGGATTGGCGTCTTCGTGGCCGCCCTCTGGGCCCTGTACCGCTACGTTTACGGCCGCCTCTATCCTCACCAGGCGCTGTCCACTAAGGAGGTTGAGCTGGCTATGCGCGGCGACTTCGATGTGGAGCCGGGGCCCGGTCGTCTCTCGGCGCACGGAAGCAGCCACTCGTCGTCAGGAGCGCCCGTGAGATCGTGAATAGGATAGTGTGGCATTCGTTAGAAGCCCGAGGGGCTTTTGTATCAGTATAGCTAAAGCAGACACGTTTGCTTCTTCCCGTGTGTCGCCCAAAATCGATCGCACATCGCACAATCACAAAACACTGCCGCTCCTCAAATCTATCAATCTCACTGTGGAAGTGAAGGGGGGATACCTGGACGGGAATCACCTCTGTGAGTGCCAGTGTCACAGTTGCTCGGGGGGGATCAGATCTCGACCAAATACTCGCGCTCTCCTTCTCCTTCGGCAGAGCAAAGGCAAGGACGCTACGGCAGAGCAAATTCTCAGGCCAATAATGCTTAACTGATGAGGAAGGAGAGGAGAGCGGAAGAGGC
>JBBAPY010000325.1:0-2806 GCA_040400635.1 Rhodoferax sp. | reverse complement strand
GGCCAACGCAAAAATAAGGGTCAGGGTGTCGGAGGGATTGAGCGCGGTGTCTTGCATGGGGATGCAGTTTAGGCCATAGGCGACAATCTCTGTTATGCAAGACACATTAAGCCCACTCACAAAATCCGATAAAAACCTGGTCTGGCTCGACTGCGAAATGACCGGTTTGTATCCTGCACAGGACCGCATTATCGAAATCGCCGTGGTGGTTACCGGTCCGATGTTGGAGGCGCGCACCGAGGGCCCGGTGTTTGTGATCCACCAGTCTGATGCGCAGCTCGATGCCATGGACGCCTGGAACAAAGGCACCCACGGCAAAAGCGGCCTGATCGACAAAGTGCGCGCCTCAACCGTGAACGAGGCACAGGCCGAAGAGGCCTTGCTCGCATTTTTGACGCAGCATGTGCCTGCCGGCGCCTCGCCCCTGTGCGGCAACACCATCGGGCAGGACCGGCGTTTTCTCGCCGCCTATATGCCGCGCCTGGAGGCCTTTTTCCACTACCGCAATCTGGATGTCAGCACCTTAAAAGAGCTCAGCCGACGTTGGCGACCCGAGGTGTACGCGAGTTTTAAAAAGCAGCAAAAGCACACCGCGCTGGCTGACGTGCATGAGTCTATTGATGAGTTGGAACACTATCGCACCCATTTTTTGAAGGTCTGAGCGCTCGGGCGCGAGCAGCGCATGCGGTTCGTTTTGGCGGTACCTTTATCGCCTGCAAGGCTTGCGTATTAGTACAAACCCGAATCCGTGCCATAATCGAAGGCTTCGCTAGACGGCAGTACGGTAACCAGGCCGGGGTCTGCGAAATTTGTACATCTCCCAACATTCACCGGGTCCAAGTAAAGAGGGCCCCAGCCGCACCGGCAGCGTAGCAGACGCACCAGGCGCAGCCTCCGTTTGATGGTTGATGTTTTTTAACCATTGACGGAACGCCCACCTCGCGGGTGGCGTTGCTGTGTGAGTGAAACTATGACTGATTCTTTGATCGCAATGGGCGAATTCGCGCCCGAGCACACTTTTTCCACCCAAGATGGCGAGGCTTTCCAGCCGGACCTCGGCGCCACGGCACACCTTGCGAGCGAGGCTAGTGCCGTTTCGGATGATGCGCAGGCCGTAGTGGTCGAGCCCAACGGCTTTTTGACCCTGGACCTCGCCCCCGAACTTGTAAAAGCCTGTATGGACCTGGGTTACACCCAGCCCACACCGGTGCAAACCAAAGTCATTCCCCTGGCGTTGCCCACCGAAGGCGCAGACAAGGGCGCTAAAAAATATATCGACTTGATGGTGTCCAGCCAAACCGGCAGCGGCAAGACCGCTGCGTTTTTGCTGCCGGTATTGCACACTTTGCTCAAACAAATGGCGCAAGCCGAAGCCGATGAGCGCCAGGCCTATGAAGAAGCAGTCGCCCAAGCCGCTGCCAAGGGCGAAGCGCCGCCGAAGCGCCCCAAGCGCAAAGACCCGACCAACGCGCGTAATTTCAAAGCGCCGACCCCTGGCGCACTGATCGTCTGCCCCACCCGCGAGCTGGCTCAGCAAGTCGCGCATGACGCCATCGACCTGGTGCAACATTGCCGTGGCCTGCGCGTTGCCAATATCGTAGGCGGCATGCCTTATCAGTTGCAAATTGCCAAGCTGCAGAATGCCAATCTGGTCGTGGCTACGCCCGGCCGCCTGCTGGACTTGCAGCGCTCTATGCAGATCAAACTGGACCAGGTGCAGTTTCTGGTGGTCGACGAGGCCGACCGCATGCTGGACTTGGGCTTTTCCGATGACCTGGCCGAAATCAACCAACTCACCATCGACCGTAAGCAAACCATGATGTTCAGCGCCACTTTTGCGCCCCGCATCCAGCAATTGGCCGCCCGCGTGATGCGCGAACCCCAGCGCGTCAGTATCGACAATCCGCAGGAAAAACACGTCAACATCAAGCAGGTTTTGTTCTGGGCCGATAACGCCCAGCACAAGCGCAAATTGCTGGACCATTGGCTGCGCGACACCGGTATCAACCAAGCCATTGTGTTTGCCAGCACCCAAATTGAATGTGACGGCTTGGCCAACGACTTGCAGCAAGACGGCTTTGACGCCGTGGCCCTGCATGGCGCGCTGAGCCAAGGCTTGCGTAACCGCCGCCTCATGGCGCTGCGCCAGGGCCAGGTACAAATCCTGGTGGCGACCGATGTAGCCGCGCGTGGCATCGACGTGCCCACGATTACCCATGTATTTAATTTTGGCCTGCCCATGAAGGCGGAGGACTACACCCACCGCATTGGCCGTACCGGCCGGGCAGGGCGCGACGGTTTGGCGATCACCTTTGCCGAACTGCGTGACCGTCGCAAGATTTTTGACATCGAGGCCTATACTCGCCAGCCCATCAAAGCTGAAGTGGTGGCTGGTTTAGAGCCCAAGCAACGCATTCCCGAAGCACCACGCCCCGGTTTTGCTTCGCGCAATGGTGGCGGTGGCCGCGATGCTCGCGGGCCTGGCCGTGGTTTTGCGGGTCCGCGTGAAGGCGGCTTTGGCGGTGGCGAACGCCGTAGCGGTTTTGCCGATGCAGGTACCCGCGAATTTCGCGGCGCTGCCCGCGAAGGGTTTAGCTACGAGCGCAAGGGCGGCTTTAACGACCGCTTTGCCGGCCAAGGCGCACCGCGTGGCGACTTTGCCCCGCGCCGTGAGTTTGCCCCTCGCGCTGACGCTGGTGCACCCCGTGGCGACTTTGCGCCGCGTCGTGATTTCGCGCCCCGTGCGGACGCCGGTGCCCCGCGTGCCGACTTTGCCCCGCGCCGTGATTTCGCTCCTCGCGCCGAT
>JBBAPY010000324.1:0-2810 GCA_040400635.1 Rhodoferax sp. | reverse complement strand
CAATGTGAACGCGGCCAACACCGTGGACGCGCAAGCGGCTTATGAATCGGTGTTTTCTTTGTGGGCACTCACCCAAGCCGGCGGCAACTTCATCATGCACAGCGCCGGCTGGATGGAAGGCGGTCTCACGGCCTCGTTTGAAAAATTTATCCTCGATTGCGACCTCTTGCAAATGGTGGCCGAGTTCCTTACGCCGCTCGATGTCAGCCCGGCAGGACTGGCGCTGGACGCGGTGCGCGACGTGGGCCCCGGCGGCCACTACTTCGGCACAGCGCACACGCTGGAGCGTTTTGAGACGGCCTTTTATTCGCCGATTATTTCGGATTGGCGCAACTATGAATCTTGGGACGAGGGGGGCCGCCCCACGGCCTACCAAAAAGCCAACACCGTTTGGCAAAAAGAACTAGAAGCCTACGAGCGCCCGCCTATGGATGCGGCCATCGAAGAAGAGCTCGATGCTTTTGTCAGTCTGCGCAAGTCCCAGGGCGGCGCACCCACTGATTTCTAATTTTTTTTGATTTTCTCTGGAAAAAGGATTTACAGATATGAAAACAAGCGCACGGGTAGTCATCATCGGCGGCGGTGTCGTCGGATGTTCGGTGCTTTACCACCTGACCAAAAAAGGCTGGAGCGACGTGATGCTGCTGGAACGCGACCAGTTGACTTCGGGCTCCACCTGGCATGCGGCCGGAGGCTTTCACACGCTGAATGGGGACCCCAATGTAGCTATGCTCCAAAGCTACACGGTCAGCCTGTATGAGGAGTTGGAACGCATCTCCGGCCAGTCTTGCGGGCTGCACAAATCGCCCGGCATCATGCTGGCCGACACACCCGAACGCATGGAGTTTTTGAAAATGACGGTAGCCCGCGGCCGCTACCTGGGCATGGAGACCGAAATTATTTCGATCAAAGAAGCCCTGAATTACTTCCCTTTTATCGAAGAAAAATACTTCCTAGGCGCGCTGCTGGACCCTAATGAAGGCCACCTCGATCCCAGCGGTACCACGTATGCCTACGCCAAAGCGGCGCGCCTGGGAGGCGCCACCATCGAAGTGCAAACCAAGGTGGAAAGCCTGGAACAAAAGCCTGACGGCACCTGGCGCGTCATCACCAACAAAGGTGTGGTCGAGTGCGAACATGTGGTCAACGCGGGCGGACTGTGGGCGCGTGAGGTGGGCCGCATGGTCGGCATCGAACTGCCGGTGCTGGCCATGGAGCATATGTACTTGGTCACCGATGACATCCCGGAAGTCGAAGCCTTTAACAAGAGTGCGGGCAAAGAGATCGGCCACGTCATCGACTTCGGCGCCGAAAGCTATTTGCGCCAGGAAGGCAAAGGCATGGTGCTGGGCGTGTACGAGCAAGCGGGCAAGCCCTGGTCTACCAAGACCACGCCCTGGAGCTTTGGCCAGGAGCTGCTCCAACCCGACCTAGACCGCATCGCGCCTTCATTAGAAATCGCCTTCAAGCATTTCCCCACGCTCGAGCATGCGGGCATCAAGCGGGTGATCAACGGGCCTTTCACTTTCGCGCCCGACGGCAACCCGCTGGTCGGCCCGGTGCAGGGGCGCACCAACTTTTGGAGCGCATGCGGCGTGATGGCTGGCTTTAGCCAGGGCGGCGGTGTGGGCCTGGCGCTGTCCAACTGGATGGTCGATGGCGACCCAGGTTTTGACATTTGGGGCATGGACGTAGCGCGCTACGGCGACTGGGCGACGCGCACCTATACCAACGCCAAAGTACGCGAAAACTATTCGCGCCGTTTTCGCATCCGCTTCCCCAATGAGGAACTGCCGGCAGGCCGTCCGCTACAGACCACGCCCTTGTACGACACATTTATCGAACAAGGCGCGGTGATGGGCGACTCTTGGGGCATGGAAACGCCATTGTGGTTTGCCCCCAAAGGCACCGAGGCCAAAGACATCGTGTCCTTCCACCGCTCCAACGACTTTGAACCCATCAAAGCCGAGTGCAAAGCGGTGCGCGAAGCGGTGGGTGTGACCGAGGTGGCCAACTTCGCCAAATACGAAATCACCGGCGCCGGCGCCCAGGCCTGGTTGCAAGGCCTGATGACCAACACCTTGCCTAAAACCGGTCGTTTGCAGCTCTGCCCCATGCTCAACCACCAGGGCAAGATCATCGGTGACTTCACGATTGCTAAAGCCGAGGAAGGCCGCTTCATGATGTGGGGCTCCAGCCAGGCGCAGGTTTATCACATGCGTTGGTTTGAGCAAACCTTGCCCCAAGACGGTTCCGTGCGTATCACGCCCTACGGCATGAAGCTGATCGGCTTGTCGATTGCCGGCCCGAAGTCGCGCGAGTTGTTGCAACGCCTGACCGACGAAGACGTGTCCAACGACGCCTTCAAATTCATGGACTACCGCGAAATAGAAATTGCCACCGTGCAGGCCAAGATCAACCGCGTCACTTACACCGGTGACCTGGGCTACGAAATTTGGGTAGCGCCCGAATACCAGCGCCGCTTGTACGAAAGCATCATGACGGCAGGCGCCGACCTGGGCATCCAAAACTTCGGCATGCGCGCGCTTTTGTGCCTGCGTCTGGAGAAAAACTTCGGTACCTGGTTCCGCGAGTTCCGCCCCATCTACGGCCCCTTCGAAGCGGGTCTGGACCGCTTTGTCAAACTCGACCAACACGAATACATCGGCAAAGCGGCAGCCATCCAAGAGAAGCAAGACGGCCCGAGAAAGACACGCATCTTTATGGTGGTGGACGCGCTGGACTGTGACGTGATGGGCGACGAGCCGATCTGGGTCGATGGCAACGTGGTAGGCTGGGTTACCTCCGGA
>JBBAPY010000323.1:0-2811 GCA_040400635.1 Rhodoferax sp. | reverse complement strand
GTGGCAACGCTATAAGCCGAAACCGCGGCATGTCAATGCCTGCCGCTGCGGTTGCAATGCGGATCACTTTGCCTGTGAACTTGGCGCCAAAGCCCGCGCTATGGTGTTGCGCTTGACGCGGGTTTTGGGGCAGGGCGTATCCAGGTCAAACCAGGTACGGACATCCTCTTCCAGGCCCAAGCCGTGCATAAAGTTGTAAATCGCCTTTTTTAGCCCCAAGCCCAGGCGCGCATGGTCCACGCCAGTCGGGTCGCTAAAGCCGATATCGTTGCGGGCAAAACCGGCAAACGGTGTTTCATTGAGCGCCACGCCGTAAGCTACAGGGTCCAAGCCCACCGGCGAATGCACGGTGCAAGTAAAGCGATGGAAAAACCCGCTCTGAATGCAGCCGGTTTCAAATAGTTGGCGCACGTACTCCAGCGCATCCACCGTTTCTTGCACCGTCTGGGTGGGAAAGCCGTACATCAGGTAGGCGTGGACCAAAATGCCGGCTTCTGAAAAACCCTTGGTCACGCGCGCTACTTGTTCTACCGTCACGCCTTTTTGCATCAGCGCCAGCAGCCGGTCTGAGGCCACTTCCAGCCCGCCGGACAGCGCAATACAGCCGCTTTGCGCTAGCAGCTCAGCCAGTTGCGGCGTAAAACTCTTCTCAAAGCGGATATTGCCCCACCAGGAAATAGGCAGTTTGCGGCGCAGAAGTTCTTGTGCCAAGGCCTTGAGCATCTTGGGCGGCGCCGCCTCGTCGACAAAATGAAAGCCGGTCTGCCCGGTCTCGGCCACGATGGCCTCGATGCGGTCCACCAAAGTCTGCGCGGTGGCGGTTTCATAGCGGCCTATGTAGTCCAGACTGACATCGCAAAAACTGCATTTTTTCCAGTAGCAGCCCTGGGCAATCGTCAACTTATTCCAGCGCCCGTCGCTCCACAAGCGGTGCATGGGGTTGAGCATGTCCAGCAGGGATAAATACTTGTCTAAGGGCAGACCGTCCCAGGTTGGCGCCCCCACGTCCTCAAACGCAAGGTCAGGCTCTTGCCATTGCATGTACCGCACTGCATGGCTGCTTGCCTCGCGCACAAAGGTGCGTACCAGGCGCTCTATCGAACGCTTGCCTTGCAGGTGTTCCAGCAGCGCAAGCAAGGGGCGCTCACCGGCGTCCAGGCAAACAAAGTCCACATAGTCGAACACGCGCGGCTCGGCCAGTTGGCGCAATTCGGTGTTCACATAACCACCGCCCAAGGCAATGCGCACTTGCGGGCTGTGCGCCTTGATGCTTTGCGCGATGCGCAGCGCGCCGTACATGGCACCCGGGAAGGGTACCGAAAGGACCACCAAAGCGGGTTGGTGCTTTTGCAAAGCGGCCAGCGTCAATGTATGCAAGACCGTATCCATCAAATTAGGCGCTTGCGCCAGGGCCTGGGCCAGGGGCTCAAAGCTGGGCTGGCTGGCCGCCAATGATTCGCCGTAGCGCACAAATTCAAAGCGTGGGTCTATGGCGTCGCGCAGAACATCGGCCAAGTCATTGAGGTAGAGCGTCGCCAGATGCCGGGCCCTGTCGTTTTGCCCCAGCGCCCCGAAAGCCCAGGCCAGGGGGTCGGGCGCGTCGTCGTCGCCATACACATCGAGCGCGGCAAAACGTGGGCCTTCCGGCAAAAATCCGCGCCCCGCGATGCGGTGGCTAAGCGTCGAATCACGACCCTGCAAAAACGCAATGACCGGGGCAATCGTGCTCTGGTAATCCGTAAAGGCGTGCAAAAAATGCTGCACGCTGGGGCTGTTTTTTTGGGGAGGTAGCGTTTTAGCGACTTGGTGCACCTGCTCCAAGCCATGCGGCGTAAGCAGCGCCAACACCAGGCCTAGCGCGAAATCTTCTTGCACCGCATCTACACCGCGCGAGCGCAAAAAACCGGTCAGGTAGGCGGTCGAAGGGTAGGGCGTGTTGAGCTGCGTCATCGGCGGGATGATGCTCAGCACGCGCAAACAAGAAGTGCCCGCGAGGGGCACTGCTGCTAGAGGCGAGGTGGGCATAAAGCCTTACATGCCCGCGTAGTTAGGCCCGCCGCCGCCTTCTGGGGTGACCCAGACAATGTTTTGCGTCGGGTCTTTGATGTCGCAGGTTTTGCAGTGCACACAGTTTTGCGCATTGATTTGCAGGCGGTCGGTGTTGTCGTCGTTTTTTACATACTCGTACACACCGGCGGGGCAGTAGCGCGCTTCGGGGCCGGCGTATTTTTGTAAATTGATATTCACCGGCACGGATGCATCCTTAAGCGTCAGGTGGGCCGGTTGGTTTTCTTCGTGGTTGGTGTTGCTGATGAACACGCTGCTCAGGCGGTCAAAGGTAATTTTCCCATCCGGTTTGGGATAGACGATTGGCTGGCATTGCGATGCCGGCAACAGGTGCGCATGGTCCGGCTTGTCGCGGTGCAGCGTCCAGGGGATATGGCCGCGCAGCACAAACTGCTCCACGCCGTTCATGACGGTGGCAACCGTCAGGCCTTTTTTGAACCAATTTTTGAAGTTGCGGTCTTTGTGTAATTCGGCGTGCAGCCAGCTGCGTTCAAAAGCCTCAGGGTAGGCGCTCAACTCATCGTGCTGGCGTCCGGCCATTACCGCGTCAAATGCCGCCTCGCCAACCAGCATGCCGGTCTTGATAGCGGCGTGGCTGCCTTTGATGCGGCTCACATTCAGGTAGCCCGCATTGCAGCCGACCAGGGCGCCGCCGGGGAACACGGTTTTGGGCAGGGACGACAGGCCGCTGGCGTTGATGGCCCGCGCACCATACGAAATACGCTTGCCGTGGGCAATGCCTTT
>JBBAPY010000322.1:0-2827 GCA_040400635.1 Rhodoferax sp. | reverse complement strand
GACTTCAAGGCGTTGCTCGACGCCGGATACGGCGGTGAAATCGACAAGAACGCTGGTCGCTTCCCCGGTTTGCATCGCTACGCCGTCATGCTCTCCAATGTCGCCGAGGGGATCGCGGAAGGTTCCATCCGGGTGCCGCGCTGACGCCCTGTTTCGCTGGCAGGGGATGTGAGCAGACCTTTATGATTGCGAGCAGCGCAGGATGATGTCGAGCACATTGGCAGATAGCGCGAGCAGATCGCCGAGCCGGTTGTCAGATAATCCGAGCAAAAAAAGGCTCTGTTTGCAAGCAAACGCCGCTACGATTGCAAGCACCTACACCTATGCCCGCAAGGGCGACACGCTGGCGGTGGTCCGCCTCGATCGGCTTGGGCGCTCGCTCGCCGAATTGCTCACCACGGTCGAGACGCTACGCGGCCAGGGCATCGCGCTCCTGAGTCTTGAGGAAAAGATCGACACATCGTCGGCCGCCGGCGAACTCATCTTCCATGTGTTCGGGGCCATCGCCCATTTCGAGCGGAGACTGATCTCCGAGCGAACCAGGGATGGGATCGCCGCCGCGCGCGCCAAAGGCAAGTTGCCCGGCCGTCAGCCGCTCGACATGTCCAAGGTACATGCCGCCATCAAACTGGTCGAAGCGAGCATCTCGCCGACAGAAGCAGCACGACAACTCGGCATCGGCCGATCGACCATCTATCGAGAAATGCGCCGCCTCGGCGTGGAAAGGCCCATCTGAATGTCCAGATCGAAATCGGCTCACGATCTTTCCGGCCTGATGAAATATGCGGATCGCGCGCCATGGGATGAGGCATTGGCCGAAATGCTGTCCGCGCATCTCGATCCGGCGAGCGAAGCGACCGGACTCGAGCCTGACGCCATATTCGAGATAATTGGCGATCACTGGCAAGGGCCGCTATGGGGCTGCGCCTTTGAAGATCTGCTTACGCAGGAACTGGAACCCGACGGTCGCAATCTGGTCGATGACTATCTCAAGCGCCGGGGCTGGAACGAAAAGGCGCCGAACAAGGCCTATATGCGCGCGTTACGCGATACGGTCATGTCGCTCTATGAGGTCAGCGAAGTCGTGCCTGGTCAGTCGATGACCTTGCGCGATCTGCTGCGCGACGTTGCTCCGGTGACGGTGCGCGAACACGGTGCAACCCAGACCCTGGTCAACTGGGACAAGATCGCCGCAAGGGTTGTCGACGTGAACGGGCGCCATGGCATTTCCGGAGCGCTGTTGCCGTTCAGCGCTGAGGGCGCCGTGCGAGTGGTCGATGCATTTTCCCGACTTGCCGACGAAACTCAGGACACTGCGGAATTGGACCCGTCCGATCGGGACGCGCTTCTGGGAGCATCGGGACCGATGTTCACGAACATGTGGCTGCTCGACTGTCTGGGCAAGGCCATGCCCGGCAGCGCGCCGGATATGGTCAACGCCGACGGCGATGACCTGGTGTTCCACCGTATCGTTTTTCCGCTGGCGAAAGGCGTGGTCGGCAAGAGCCTGATCCGAAGGCTGAACGCGGCACAATGGCTGGAACCTGCCAGCGACAGTTTCTGGAACTGGCTGGCACCAGCGACGAAGAACAAGAAGCCGCAAGCGACCAAAGGCAAGCGGGCCTTCGTCACGACCATGGATGACGGCACGCCGGTTTTTGCCAATGTGGAACTGGCAGGGCGCAAGCTGATCGTCGAGGTAAACAGTGCCGCCCGCGCGGAGCGAGCAATTACCCAGATGGGCGAATGGCTTGGTGATTGCGTGAGCGCGCCTATGGCCGAAATCCGGACGCTCGATCAGGTTATGGCCGACGATGCCGCCCGCACGCCACAGGACGAGGCGCTGGATATTCCACCGCATGAAATGGAGCGCATCGTTCACGATATGCTGACCCGTGAATATACGAAAACGCTCGATGAGCCGGTCCCAGCCCTCAGCCACAAGACGCCACGCGTTCTGGCCTGTACAAAGGCGGGGCGGGTAAAGGTAGCCGACTGGCTCAAATATATCGAAAATGGCGCGGCAAAATCGGGCACCGCCGATCCGATGGGCACCTATGACTTTACATGGATGTGGGAAGAACTGGGGCTTAGCGACCTCCGGCGGTAACGGCCATCATACGGTTCTTGAAATGTTCTCGCTTAGCGTTGTCTGGCGTACCTTCCACGCGATGCCCTCATACCGCGCTGTCGAACCACGAGATCACGACCGAGGTCGACCGGTACATCGCGTGGCCGGGACAGGCGCTCAGCTACTATATGGGCGAGCTGGCGTTCCTGGATGCGCGGGCGAAGGCGCAGCGGGCGCTGGGCGAGAAGTTCGACTACCGCGCCTTCCACGACGCGATGCTGAGCCTGGGGTCGGTGCCCTTGCCGCTGATCGATGCGCGGGTCGACCGCTTCATCGCCGATGGCGGCAAGGGGCCGTATCCGATGCCGTAGCGGATCGACCGGCGCCTGCGGGCACAGGGTATGGAGCCCGCGTCAGCTATCGCCCAGCACCTGCCGCGCGCTTGCCTGCACCTGGTCGGCGATCAGCCGGAATGCGGCGTCCATCGGCGACTGGCGGCGCCAGGCGATCGCGATCGAGCGATGCACGCGCCAGCCCTGTACCGCCAACCGCTTCAGCCCCGTCGCCCGGTTGGCATCGCGCCGCAGATACAGGCCGGGCAGCAGCGCGAGGCCGAGCCCGCTCGCCACCATCTGATGCAGGCTTTCGAGGCTGGTGCCGTAATAATCGGGGGCGACGGTCATGTCGTGGCGCGCGGCAAGCTCGGCCGCCTGCCGGGCATCGGCCGCCGCAGCGCCGAGCGCCTCGTGTTCTTCG
>JBBAPY010000321.1:0-2891 GCA_040400635.1 Rhodoferax sp. | reverse complement strand
GGCCGTGGTGCGAGGCGACGGCCAGGTGATTTTTTCCAATGCGGCGCTCGAAGATGCACTGGGCATTTCGCGCCGAGCCATTGTGGGCGCCAGCCTGGCCGATGTGTTTAGCGAACCGGCTGCGTTGCGCGATGCACTGGCCGGGGCCTCGGACAATGCGTTTGCCACCTTGCGCTACGACGGCTTTTTGCGCCGTAACGGCCAAGACCTGCTGCCGGTGCACGTGATCGTCACAGACGCTGATACCAATGGCTATTTGGTAGTAGAACTGGTGCCCCAGGAACAGCAGACCCGCCAGGACCGTGAAGAGCGTCTGGCGCAGCAGGCCCTGGCTAACAAAGAGCTGATTCGTAACCTGGCGCACGAGATTAAAAACCCCTTGGGCGGCATACGCGGCGCTGCGCAGCTGCTCGAAATGGAGATCGCCTCCAGCGGCCTGAGCGAATACACCCAAGTCATCATTCGAGAAGCAGACCGCCTCCAAACCCTGGTTGACCGCCTGCTGGCGCCGCACCGGCGAGCGCACATGGTGGGTGATGTCAATATCCACGAAGTGTGTGAACGCGTTCGCTCGCTGATCGTGGCCGAATTCCCTAAAGGCTTGCGGGTGGTGCGCGATTACGATATTTCCATTCCCGAATTTCGTGGCGACGTGGAGCAGCTCATCCAGACCGTGCTCAATATTGCACACAACGCCTGCCAGGTCCTGACCGAGCGCATGGCCCAGGGCGATGCGCAATTGACGTTTCGCACCCGCATTGCGCGTCAGGTCACTTTCGGAAAAATGCGCTACAGGCTGGCACTGGAATTGCATGTCATAGACAACGGACCGGGCGTACCCGATTCGATCAAGGATCGCATCTTCTACCCTCTGGTATCGGGGAGAGACGGCGGTTCCGGCCTGGGGCTGACATTGGCGCAAACCTTTGTACAGCAGCACCATGGCCAGATCGAAGTCGATAGCCAGCCTGGCCGCACGGATTTCAAAATATTGATTCCTTTACCGTAGTTGGAAACAGAGTAGAAAGCACACCGATGAAGCCGATTTGGATCGTAGATGATGACCAGTCCATACGCTTTGTGCTGGAAAAGGCTTTGTTGCGTGAGCAAATGCCCACGCGCAGTTTTTCCAACGCGCGCGACGTGCTGGCTGCGCTCAGCAGCGATGATGAAGTACCGCAAATTTTGGTCAGCGACATCCGTATGCCAGGCGGCTCGGGTCTGGATTTGCTGGAAAAAGTCAAGGCCAAACACCCGGGCCTGCCGGTCATCATCATGACCGCCTTTTCCGACCTCGATAGCGCCGTCAGCGCATTTCAAGGTGGCGCATTCGAGTACCTGCCAAAGCCTTTTGACCTGCCCAAAGCCATCGAACTCATACGCCGTGCGGTGCAGGAAAGCCAGCGCGAAGAGTTTGCCGAAGAGCGCATGGCCGATACGCCCGAAATGCTGGGCCAGGCGCCGGCGATGCAGGATGTGTTTCGCGCTATTGGTCGCTTAAGCCAAAGCAATGTCACGGTCATGATTACCGGCGAATCGGGCTCGGGCAAAGAGCTGGTGGCTCGCGCCTTGCACAAGCATTCGCCGCGTGCCGGTGGCCCTTTTGTGGCGATCAACACCGCTGCGATTCCCAAAGAACTTTTGGAGAGCGAGCTCTTTGGCCACGAGCGTGGCGCCTTTACCGGCGCGCAGGCGCAGCGGCGCGGGCGCTTTGAGCAGGCCGACGAGGGCACTTTATTTCTGGACGAAATCGGCGATATGCCTTTCGAACTGCAAACCAGGCTGTTGCGCGTGCTCAGCGACGGTCATTTTTACCGCGTGGGCGGCCACAGCGCTATCAAAGCCAATGTGCGTGTGATCGCTGCTACACACCAAGACCTGGAGCTGCGCGTGCAGCAAGGCGCGTTTCGCGAAGACTTGTTTCACCGCCTCAATGTCATCCGCTTGCGCTTACCTGCTCTGCGCGAGCGCCGCGAAGATATCCCCATGCTTACGCGCCACTTCTTGCAGCATAGCGCCAAGCAACTCGGCGTCGAACCCAAACGCATCGCCGACAGCGCGCTGGCCGCTATCGAAAACTTTGCTTTCCCCGGCAATGTGCGCCAACTGGAAAACGTGTGCCATTGGCTGACGGTGATGGCACCGGCCCAGGTAATCGAACCTAAAGACCTGCCGCCTGAATTTGGTGTGTACAAGCACCAAAGCGCAGCGCAAACTACCTCGGAGAGTGCATCCGATGGCACCGCAATAGTGCATAGCAATGGCTACCTTGAGCCTTTGCATCAAACGCCGGGCTTGCTAACCCATGGCGAAGCGCTGCACGGGGCGCCTATTGCTTGGCCTTCGGCCGAGACGCTGGGCCGCAAGGACGCATTACTGCCACCGCTGACCGGTTGGGAAGTCGAACTGGAGCACGAAGCGCTGACCCTGCTGCGCACGGGCCATGTAGAAGTGTGGGATACGCTGACCCGCCGTTTTGAGGCGCGCATGATTCAGGCCGCCCTGACCAATACGCGCGGCCGTCGCATCGAAGCGGCCACCAAACTGGGTATCGGCCGCAACACCATTACGCGCAAAATCCAGGAACTGGGCTTGGACAAAAAGCTGGCGCTTTCCCCCGAAGAATAAGCAGCCAAGTGGGGCAGCAGCTTAAGGCGCTTGCGGCCCATTTTTGGGCTGCCTAGCAGCCTTCAAGCCGTGTGGCACTGGGGGCACCTCAGTCCAGTGTCAGCACGACCGGCGTATGGTCGCTGGGTCTTTCGTTTTTACGGGGTGTTTTGTCTATTGCGCAGTCGCTCGCGCGCTCGTGCAGGGCCTGGCTGATCAGAATATGGTCAATGCGCAGACCCCGGTTGCGGCGAAAGGCCATGTCGCGGTAGTCCCACCAGCTA
>JBBAPY010000320.1:0-2911 GCA_040400635.1 Rhodoferax sp. | reverse complement strand
TGGGTAAAGATATTGTGGGCAACCCCATCGTCGCCGACCTGGCCAAGATGCCGCATGTGCTGGTGGCCGGCACCACCGGCTCGGGCAAGTCGGTGGGTATCAATGCCATGATATTGAGCCTCTTGTACAAGGCCGAAGCGCGTGATGTGCGCCTGCTGATGATAGACCCCAAGATGCTGGAAATGTCGGTCTATGAAGGGATTCCGCATTTGCTCGCGCCCGTGGTGACCGATATGCGCCAGGCGGCGCATGGCCTGAACTGGTGTGTGGGCGAAATGGAAAAACGCTACAAGCTGATGAGCAAAATGGGCGTGCGCAATTTAGCTGGTTTTAACGCCAAAATCGACGAAGCCAAGGCCCAGGGCAGCTTTGTATACAACCCCTTTAGCCTGACCCCCGAAGACCCGGAGCCGCTGGACCGCCTACCGCATATCGTGGTCGTGATCGACGAACTGGCCGACCTCATGATGGTGGTGGGCAAAAAAATCGAAGAGCTGATTGCCCGCTTAGCGCAAAAAGCGCGCGCCGCTGGTATCCATTTGATTTTGGCCACCCAGCGCCCTAGTGTGGACGTGATTACCGGCCTGATCAAAGCCAACATTCCCACGCGCATCGCCTTTCAGGTCAGCAGCAAAATTGACAGCCGCACCATCCTGGACCAAATGGGCGCCGAGGCCTTGCTCGGAATGGGCGACATGCTTTATATGCCCAGTGGCACGGGCTTGCCGATTCGGGTACACGGCGCCTTTGTCAGCGACGAGGAAGTGCACCGGGTGGTGAAATACCTCAAAGAACAGGGTGGCGAACCCAACTATGTCGAAGGCCTGCTCGAAGGCGGCACGGTCGATGGCGAAGAGTCGCTGGACGGCGATAGCGGTGGTGAAAAAGACCCGCTGTACGACCAGGCGGTGGAAGTGGTCCTGAAGAACCGCAAGGCCAGCATTTCGCTGGTGCAGCGCCACCTGAAAATCGGCTACAACCGCGCTGCGCGCTTGGTGGAGGATATGGAAAACGCTGGCCTGGTCAGTTCCATGAGTTCCAGCGGCCAGCGCGAAATTTTGGTGCCCGCACGTGCGTCCTAAAGCGCTGCTGACCTTGTGTAAGCGCGCGGTGCGGATGTCCTGCCAAGCCCTGTTGCGCACCGTCGTAGGTCTGCTGGCGATGCTTGCGCTGACCGCGCAAGCCACCGGCCTGGAAGCCCTGGAAGTGTTTATCAAAAACACCCGCAGTGGCCGCGCCCAGTTTGTTCAGCAAGTGACTTCGCCGCCCAAAGAAGGGCAAATTGGGCGGGTGCGCAATAGC
Organism: Rhodoferax sp.; assembly: GCA_040400635.1. Lineage (GTDB taxonomy): Bacteria > Pseudomonadota > Gammaproteobacteria > Burkholderiales > Burkholderiaceae_C > Allorhodoferax. Next base: position 1,609 of record JBBAPY010000320.1, on the reverse strand, counting down.
AGTGGAAGTTTTGAGTTTGTAAGACCCAACCGCTTTCGTTTTGTTTTCAAAAAACCGCTGGAGCAAGTCATTGTGGCCGATGGCCAGACCCTCTGGTTGTACGACGTCGACCTGGCCCAGGCTACGGCGCGCAAGCAGGCGCAAGCACTGGGCGCTACCCCGGCAGCGCTGATTGCATCGGCCACGGACTTGCGCGCCATGGAAGCGGAGTTTGAACTCAGTAATGCAGCCGCGTCCGAAGGCCAGGAATGGGTGCTGGCGCGCCCGCGATCGAAAGACGGCGGCTTGCAGACCGTGCGCATCGGTTTCAAAGGCGCGACCCTGGCGACCCTGGAAATACTGGACAGTTTCGGCCAGCGTTCGCTTATGCAATTTACCCAGTTCGAAGCGAACCCCGCGCTGGATAGCGCCCTGTTCCAGTTCAAGCCACCGGCTGGCGTGGATGTGTTGCGCCAGTAAGTTGTCGTGCCTTGCCAGAGGCGGCCTAGTCGCACGCAGCGTCGCCTTGATGTCTCAGGCTTCCGATGGGTGGCGCACTTCCCAGGGGGGTGTCCAGTAGCCGGCCACCCGCAAGTCAATGCCGGCATCGTCTTCCAGTAGTTTGCACACCGTCATTTCACCAGCGTCTTTGCCGTAGCGCGACTGAGCCTCGGCAAAGCGTTGGTGGGTGGCACTGGTGAGTTCATTGCGGGTGCCGGTTTGGGCTACCAAGTCGGCAATCAGGCCCAGGTCTTTCAGGCACAACTCCAGGCGAAACGAGGGGTCGTAATGGCCCGCAAAAATCGAGGGCACGTCGTGCTGCATGACAAAGCTTTCGGCAGCGCCGCCCTTCATCGCGGCCCACCATACCGCAGGCTCCAGCCCGGCCAGCTTGGCCGTGACCATGGCCTCGCCGATGGCGGCGGCGTGTATCAGCCACAGCTGGTTGTTCACCAACTTGGCTACATAGCCGTTGCCATAAGCACCCACGCGCCGAATGACACCGACCAACTCCAGCACGGGGCGCACCAAGGCAATGGCAGCCTCGCTGCCGCCGACAAACAAAATCATGTTGCCACGGATGGCCGAGTCGATGGAGCCAGTGACCGGCGAGTCCACCGGCAGTCCACCTGCGGCCTCAAAGGCAGCGCCTAATTCGCGCATCAATTGCGGGCTGCTGGTGGTCATGTCAATCCAGGCCTTGCCCTTGCAGTCGGTGCTCAAGAAACCGTGGCTGCCGCGTACGACCTGCTCAATATCGGCTGGGCCAAACACCATGGTAAATACGATGTCTGCCGCGTCCATGACCTGGGCGGGCGTGTCCGCCCATTGCGCACCCTGCGCTAAAAACGCATTGGCTGCCTCGCGGTTGATGTCGTGTACCACCAAGGTGTGGCCGCCACGGGCGATGTTGCGGGCTGAGGCTGAGCCCATATTCCCGAGGCCTATAAATCCAATTTTCAAAATATTTTCCCCAAAGCGTGTGTGCAATGCAGCCAGCGCGGCACCGGCCCGACGGACAGGTACCGCACTGCAAGAAGGTGGCTCGGCCTGACTTAAGCGAACCAGCCTTTTTCAGCCAGCCGGTTGTCATTCATGTCGTACCGCGCATGCGACTCCAGGCCCATGA
>JBBAPY010000319.1:0-2942 GCA_040400635.1 Rhodoferax sp. | reverse complement strand
AGTTTTGTTGGCCGCATCGATGGCTTGCTGCTCGGTCTCGAATTTAAAGATGGGCGCAAATGGGCCAAAGGTTTCTTCGGTGGCGCATTGCATATCGGCGCTCGCACCCGAAATCACGGTGGGCTCAAAGAACTGGCCGCCCAAGGCCTTGCCCCCGGTCTCCACTTTGCCGCCTTTGGCGATGGCGTCGGCCACATGGCGCGTGACTTTGGCCACGGCAGCGTCTTCAATCAGCGGGCCTTGCACCACACCGTCTTCAAAGCCATTGCCCACCTTCATGGCCTTGACCTTGGCGGTGAATTTGGCGACAAAGCTGTCATAGACCCCGGCCTGCACATAAAAGCGGTTGGCGCAGACGCAGGTCTGGCCGGCATTACGGTATTTGCTGGCCATGGCGCCTTCCACCGCCGAGTCCAAGTCGGCGTCGTCAAACACGATAAAGGGCGCATTGCCCCCGAGCTCCAGCGACATTTTTTTTACCGTCGGTGCGCATTGCGCCATCAAGATGCGGCCCACTTCGGTGGAGCCGGTAAAGCTCAGATGGCGCACGGTATCGCTAGCGCAAATCACTTTGCCCACCGCTATCGAATTGTCAGCGTCTGCGGTCAGCATATTGAGCACGCCGGCCGGAATACCAGCGCGCAACGCCAGTTCGGCGGCGGCCAGTGCCGTCAGCGGTGTGAGTTCTGCCGGTTTGATGATGACCGGACAACCCGCGGCCAGCGCGGGGGCCACTTTGCGCGTGATCATGGCCAGCGGAAAGTTCCAGGGCGTAATGGCTGCGCACACGCCTATGGACTGCTTGATGACCGACAAGCGGCGGTTGTTGTCAAACTGCGGCAGGGTCTCGCCATTGATGCGCTTAGCCTCTTCGGCAAACCACTCTACAAAGCTGGCGCCGTAAGCGATTTCGCCCTTGGCTTCGGCAAAGGGCTTGCCTTGCTCGGCCGTCATGATGCGCGCCAGGTCTTCCTGGTTGGCCATCAACAGATCAAACCATTTGCGTAAGATGATGCTGCGTTCTTTACCCGTCTTGTTGCGCCATGCCGGCCAGGCGGCATCAGCTGCGGCAATCGCCTGGGTGGCCTGGGCCGGGCCCAAATTAGCGACGTCGGCCAGTTTGGCGCCAGTGGCCGGATCCAGCACAGCAAAGCGGCTGCTACCGACCACCCACTGGCCATTGATGAGCGCATCGGTTTTGAGCAGGCTGGGGTCTTTGAGCAAAAGAAGAGGGGAGGGATTTTGGGTCATGGTGCAGGCAGGCTGGTGATGGGCAAAGGCGGTCAGCGCCTGTGGCACTGACCAAAAACCCCATCATACGACGCCATTTGAAGGCCTCTTAGTGGCAGTTTGGCGCGCCCTTAGAGCGCCCTTAGTGCGCCCTTAGCGCTCGGTTTGCGCGCGAGGGACTGCGTGCGCCAAACGGGTACAGTGCGCTTTTAGCACTTATGAACCTGGCGGCACGAGAAATTTATGGCCCTGATTAATTACATCACCCAAATCAACCTGGACTTTGGCGCAGTCTCGCTCTTGCGCGCCGAGTGCGAGCGCGTTGGCATGCGCAAGCCGCTCATCGTCACTGACGCAGGCGTGCGCGCTGCTGGCGTTTTGGACAAAGCGTTGGCCGCGCTGGGTGACATCCCGCACGCGGTGTTTGACCAGACGCCCTCTAACCCGACTGAAGCGGCGGTGCGCGCCGCCGTGGCCGTGCTCCAAGCCCATGGCTGCGACGGGCTGATCGGCGTGGGCGGTGGCTCCAGCCTGGACTTGGCGAAAGGCGTGTGCATTGCCGCCACCCACCCCGGCCCGCTGAAAACCTATGCCACTATCGAAGGCGGTAGCCCCAAAATCAGCGAGCGCGTACTGCCGCTGATTGCCGTGCCCACTACCGCTGGCACGGGTAGCGAAGTGGCGCGCGGCGCTATCGTTATCTTGGACGACGGGCGCAAAGTGGGTTTCCACAGCTGGTTTCTGGTGCCCAAGGCCGCGATATGCGACCCCGAACTCACCCTGGGCCTGCCCGCGCAACTCACGGCCGCCACCGGCATGGACGCGATTGCCCACTGCATGGAAACCTTTATGGCCCCCGCCATCAACCCGCCGGCCGACGGCATCGGCCTGGACGGCCTGGCACGCGGCTGGGCACATATCGCCCGCGCCACCGAAAACGGCGCGGACCGCGATGCGCGCTGGAACATGATGAGCGCCAGCATGCAAGGCGCTATGGCGTTTCAAAAAGGCCTGGGCTGCGTGCATAGCCTGAGCCACAGCCTGGGCGGCGTCAACCCGCGCCTGCACCACGGCACGCTCAATGCCCTGTTTATGGGCGCGGTCGTGCGCTTTAACGCCAGCGCTGCCTCCATCCAAAACGAGAACCGCCTGCAACGCATGGCCGGCGCCATGGGCATCGGCAGCTGCGACGCCAAGGGCACCGAAATCGACGACGCTATCCGGGCCATGAACGCCCGCCTGGGCCTGCCCAGCGGCCTGGCCGCCTTGGGCGTGACCGAAGACCTGTTTGAGCGCATCATCGACGGCGCCATGGCCGACCATTGCCACAAAACCAACCCGCGTATCGCCACGCGGGAGGACTACCGGGATATCTTGCGCGCTTCCATGTGAGGCTTGCGCGCTTGCGCAGAGCGCTGCCGCGCCCACGCACGGCGATAATGGAGGGTATTGCCCGCCGCGCCTGCCGGGGGCGGCTTTCCTCCTCGATTTCTGTACCGAGCACCATTGACATGAGTTCTTCAGCCACCCCGGGCGTCATGAGCGTCGCCGACATCCGCAAGACTTTTCTGGACTTTTTTGCCTCCAAAGGCCACACCGTGGTGGAAAGCAGCCCGCTGGTGCCTGGCAATGACCCGACGCTGATGTTCACCAACTCGGGCATGGTGCAGTTCAAAGATGTGTTTCTCGGTGAAGACAAACGTCCTTACGTG
>JBBAPY010000318.1:0-2947 GCA_040400635.1 Rhodoferax sp. | reverse complement strand
CCGGCGTCAATGAAGAGCTGGCCGCCACTGCTTTATGGGGCACGCAGCAACTGGGTTTTGCGCCACCGGGCAGCAATAAATACGACGGCGTGTTTGGCATCTGGTACGGCAAAGGCCCGGGCGTGGACCGTTGCTCGGATGTGTTCAAGCACGCCAATATGGCCGGCACCACACCCTGGGGCGGCGTGATCGCCGTGGCCGGTGATGACCATGTGTCCAAAAGCTCGACGGCAGCGCACCAAAGCGACCATATTTTCAAGGCCTGCGGCACGCCGGTGTTTTTCCCGGCCAGCGTGCAAGACATTTTGGATTTGGGTGTGCACGCATTCGCCATGAGCCGCTACGCGGGTATCTGGGCGGGCATGAAAACGATTCAGGAAATCGTCGAATCCAGCGCAGCAGTGGATGTGGACCCACACCGAGTGCAGATCGTGATGCCCACTGATTTTGTGATGCCAGCAAGCGGCGTGCACATCCGTTGGCCCGATGGCGCGTTGGACCAGGAGGCGCGGCTGTTTGATACCAAATGGTATGCCGCGCTGGCCTATGTGCGTGCCAACCGGCTTAACCACAATGTCATCGAAGGCCCCAACGACCGCTTCGGCCTGATGGCCAGCGGCAAGGCTTATAACGACACGCGCCAGGCTTTGCTCGACTTGGGCCTGGACGATGCTACTTGCCGCCGCGTGGGCATACGCCTGCACAAGGTAGCGGTGGTCTGGCCGCTGGAGGCGCAACTGACGCGCGAATTTGCCAGCGGCTTGCAAGAGATTTTGGTGGTCGAGGAAAAGCGCCAGGTTATTGAATACCAACTCAAAGAAGAGCTCTACCACTGGCGCGCCGATATGCGCCCGCGCGTGGTGGGTAAGTTCACCGTGTCCGATGACGCGGCCAGCCCCTACGGCATTGGCGGCGAATGGTCGGGCCCAGAGCCTTCGGCCAACCGCTTGCTGCGCGCCAACGCGGACCTGACGCCCGCCATGATTGCCCGCGCGATTGCGCAGCGCCTCACTGCGCTGGGTGTAGATGCCGATGTGCAAGCCCGCATGGATGCGCAGTTGGCGATTTTGGACGCCAAAGAAAAGTCCATGCAGGCGCTGGCCCTGGGCGCGCCGCTGGCCGAACGCCAACCCTGGTTTTGCTCGGGTTGCCCGCACAACACCTCCACCCGCGTGCCCGAAGGCTCACGCGCCATGGCCGGTATCGGCTGCCACTTCATGACGCTGTGGATGGACCGCTCCACCACCGGCTTTACCCAAATGGGCGGCGAGGGCGTGCCCTGGGTCGGGCAGCAGCCTTTTGTGAACGACGCGCATATTTTTGCCAATTTGGGCGATGGCACGTACTTCCATAGCGGTCTACTGGCGGTGCGCCAGTCGATTGCGGCGGGCGTGAACATCACCTACAAAATTTTGTACAACGACGCCGTGGCCATGACCGGCGGCCAGCAAGTGGGGGAGCGCGCCGAGGGCCACAGCGTGATCCAAATCGCACAAAGCATGCGGGCCGAAGGCGCACAGCGCATTGTGGTGGTGACCGACGAACCCCAAAAATACGATGGCGTCAAAGGCCTGCCCGAAGGCGTGGCGGTGGAGCACCGCGACAGCCTGGATGCAGTGCAGCGCGTGATGCGAGAGATCCAAGGTACTACGGTCATCATTTACGACCAAACCTGCGCCACCGAAAAACGCCGCCGCCGCAAACGCGGCACCATGGTAGACCCGGCCACACGCGTCGTGATTAACGAGTTGGTCTGCGAGGGCTGCGGCGACTGCGGCGTACAAAGCAATTGCGTGAGCGTCGAACCGCTGGAAACCGAGTTGGGTCGCAAGCGGCGTATCAACCAAAGCACTTGCAACAAAGATATTTCTTGCGTTAAAGGGTTTTGCCCTAGCTTTGTCACCGTGGAAGGTGGCAAATTACGCAAAAAGCAAAGCGCCTCGCAGTCCATTGGGAGCGGCCCGGCTGCCGGCCTACCCGAGCCGGCGGTATTCGATTTACAACAAGCGCATGACGGCGTCTGGGGCCTGGTGGTCGCGGGCGTAGGCGGTACCGGCGTGATCACCATCGGCCAGTTGCTGGGCGTGGCGGCGCACATCGAAGGCAAAGGCATCGTCACCCAAGACGCGGGCGGCCTGGCGCAAAAAGGCGGCGCGACCTGGAGCCATGTGTTGATCAGCCAAAACCAAGACGCGATTCGCACCACCCGCGTGGGCATGGCCTGCGCGGATTTGGTAATCGGCTGCGACCCCATCGTCACCGCAGGCAAAGAAACCAGTATGCGCCTGCGCGCCGGGCGCAGCCGCGTGGTGCTCAACACCCACAGCCAACCCACTGCCGCCTTTGTGCAAAACGCGAACTGGAGCAACCCCGGCGAGGCCTGTATCGCCGCCATTGGCGCCACTTTGCAAGACCCGCAATCGCTGGGCTGCGTGGACGCCGAAGCCATCGCCACCGAATTGTTGGGCGACAGCATTTTTACCAACCCGGTGCTGTTGGGCTATGCCTGGCAAAAGGGCTGGATACCGCTGGGGCAGGATGCGCTCTTGCAAGCCATGTCGCTCAATGCCGTGGCGGTAGAAAAAAACCAAGCCGCCTTCCATTGGGGCCGCCTGGCCGCGCACGACCCGGCAGCGGTGCAGCGCAGCTTGCTGCCCGCGCAAACCGTGCAACTGGTGCGCAAGCAAGCGCCCACCTCGCTGGACGCGCTGATAGAGCACCGCGCTACTTTTTTAAGCGGCTACCAAAACGCCGCCTACGCACAAAGCTACCGCGACTTTGTGGCCAAGGTGCGCAGCGCCGAAAGCGCGCTGGGGGCCCAAGCCGACGCCAAAGAGTTACCGCTAAGCGGCGCGGTGGCGCGCTACCTGTTCAAGCTAATGGCCTACAAAGACGAATACGAAGTGGCGCGGCTGCACAGCGACCCAGCGTTTCGCGAAAAAATCAG
>JBBAPY010000317.1:0-2982 GCA_040400635.1 Rhodoferax sp. | reverse complement strand
GTGCTCGCGCGCAAAACCATGCGTGTGGTGCGCCAAAACCTGGTTTGGGCCCTGCTGTACAACGCCGCCTGCGTGCCCCTGGCAGTGGCCGGTTATCTCCCGGCCTGGTTGGCGGGTCTGGGTATGGCCACCAGTTCCCTGCTGGTGGTGGCCAATGCGGCGCGTCTGGCGCGCCCTGCAGGCCTTACTTACTGAGGCCACTTTGGACATTCTCTACTTGCTTATTCCTCTGTCGGTCAGCCTGGTTTTTTTCATTCTGGGTGGTTTGTGGTGGGCCATAGACCGGGGCCAGTTTGACGACATCGAGTCCGAAGGCGCGCGCATATTGGAAGACCCGGGCGCTTAGATTGGCCTATTTGCGAGGCTGTTTGGGCAGCGCTTGACATGTATCAAAACCATTTTTCACCTTTGGCAGCACACTTTAGGTAACGCATCTATTGAGAGGTTTTTATGGCATTTGCAAACCAGCAGGCGGCGACATACAACGACACTGTCGTGCGCCAGTTTGCGATCATGACCGTGGTGTGGGGCGTGGTGGGCATGTTGGTGGGCGTCATCATCGCTGCGCAACTGGCTTGGCCCGAGCTCAATTTCGGCGTTCCCTGGTTCAGCTACGGGCGCTTGCGTCCGCTGCACACCAACGCGGTGATTTTTGCCTTTGGCGGCTGCGGCTTGTTTGCCGCTTCTTACTATGTGGTGCAGCGTACCAGCCAGGTGCGTTTGTTTTCGGACAAGCTGGCCGCCTTTACCTTTTGGGGTTGGCAGGCGGTGATTCTGGCCGCTGCGATTTCGCTGCCCCTGGGCTACACGCAAGGGAAGGAATATGCCGAACTCGAATGGCCGATTGACATCCTGATCACCTTGGAGTGGGTTAGTTACGCGGTGGTGTTTTTTGGCACCTTGGGCACGCGCAAGGTCAAGCATATTTACGTGGCCAACTGGTTTTTTGGCGCATTTATTCTGGCCGTCGCTATCTTGCATTTAGTTAACAGCGCGGCCATTCCGGCCGGTTGGATGAAGTCGTATTCCGCCTATGCTGGTGTGCAGGACGCGATGATTCAATGGTGGTACGGCCACAACGCCGTGGGCTTTTTCCTGACCGCCGGTTTTCTGGGAATGATGTATCACTTCATCCCCAAACAGGCCGAGCGCCCTGTGTATAGCTATAGGCTGTCCATCGTCCATTTCTGGGCGCTGATCTTCACCTATATGTGGGCCGGCCCGCACCATTTGCACTACACCGCGCTGCCGGACTGGACGCAATCGGTGGGCATGGTGTTCTCGCTGATTTTGCTGGCGCCTAGCTGGGGCGGCATGATCAACGGCATCATGACCTTGTCTGGAGCCTGGCACAAACTGCGCGACGACCCGGTATTGCGCTTCATGATTGTGTCCCTGTCCTTTTACGGCATGAGCACGTTTGAAGGCCCGATGATGTCCATCAAAACGGTTAACGCGCTCAGCCACTACACCGATTGGACGGTTGGCCATGTGCACTCGGGCGCCTTGGGCTGGGTGGGGCTGGTCACTATGGGCAGCATGTACTACCTGATACCGCGCCTCTTTGGCCAGAAAAAAATGTACAGCGTGAACGCGATCGAATTGCATTTCTGGACAGCCACGATCGGCATCGTGGTCTATATCTCCGCGATGTGGATTGCCGGTGTGATGCAAGGCCTGATGTGGCGCGCGGTGAATCCTGATGGCACTTTGACCTACACCTTTGTCGAAGCCGTCAAAGCCACGTACCCGTTTTATGTCTTGCGTCTCATCGGTGGCCTGCTCTACCTGGCTGGCATGCTCATCATGTTGTGGAACACCCTGAAGACGGCGTTTGCCGGTAACGCGGTATCTGTGCAGGTGCCGCCCTTACTAGCCCATGCTTGAGCAAAGGAATTTGATATGGCAAAACCCACTCCCGATACCGGCTTCACGCACGAGAAGATCGAGACCAATAACTTCTTGATGATCGTGCTGATTTTGCTGGTGTTGCTGGCTGGCGGCATGGTCGAAATCGTGCCGCTTTTCTTTCAGAAATCTACCACTGAGCCGCTGGCGAGGGTCAAGCCCTATACCGCCTTGCAATTAGCGGGTCGGGATATTTACGTCCGCGAGGGCTGCTACAACTGCCATTCACAAATGATCCGCCCCTTGCGTGCCGAAACGCTGCGCTACGGCCATTATTCGGTGGCTGGCGAATCGGTCTATGACCACCCCTTTCAATGGGGCAGTAAGCGCACCGGCCCGGACCTGGCCCGCGTGGGCAGCCGTTACAGCGACGAGTGGCACAGCATCCACCTGAACAACCCGCGGGACCTGGTGCCCGAGTCCAATATGCCGGCCTACCCCTGGTTGGCCAAGACGCCGGTGGACGCGCAAAGCATGCCTGCGCACATGCGTGCCCTGCGCACCGTGGGGGTGCCTTACACCGAAGTGCAAATTGCTACGGCGACCGAAGAATTGCAAGGCAAAACCGAGCTGGACGCCACCATCGCCTATTTGCAAATGCTGGGCCTGGCGCTTAAGTAAGGCAGGGGCCTCAGTCATGGACATCAACACCTTGCGCACCCTAGTAACACTGGCCAGTTTTGCCGTCTTTGTCGGCATTATTTGGTGGACCTATTCGCCCAAGCGCAGCGAAGATTTTTCGCAAGCCGAGCGCCTTCCCTTTGAACAGGATTGAGCGTGCCCCCAGGGCACACAGGAACTATCTATGAGCGACTTTACTAGCAACTTTTGGACGGTCTACATCTCCGGCATCACCCTGTTGGGCATGGTAGCTTGCCTGGTACTTTTATGGATCACCGGCAAAACGCACGTCATGTCCTCCGACGAGAGCACCGGCCATCTGTGGGACGAAGACTTGCGGGAAATGAACAACCCGCTGCCGCGCTGGTGGGTCTGGATGTTTGTCATCTCAGTAGTTTTTTGCCAATCATTACCACCTTCGTCTGAAAGGTACATTTCGGCTCCTGTAATGGC